>JBASOE010000111.1:0-11521 GCA_049657925.1 Anaerolineaceae bacterium | reverse complement strand
CTGTCTCCCCCCGTTGATCACCCTTGGAGAACCTATGGAAAGAAACTGAATGGTAAGCCTACTGTTGTGATTAATTAGGACACTTCTATTTAGCCAACATTAGGACATTCCTATTTAGCCTTGACACTAAAGCGATTGAAGACAAATATTGGGTATAAACAATCAGGTAAAAACAGCTCCAATTTCCCAAGATCAGCGCACATGACGCTAATACTCATAGTACCGCACGTATCATGCCAGTTTTTGAGATCTTTGGGAGGTTCTAATTTGAGATTTGAAACGAGTTTGCGATTGAGTTTCAGCACTCCAATGACCCAAATCAGAATCACTTGTAAGAATTAAGCAGCAGCGATTGTGGTTCATATGAAATTGCAATCTCACTATTTTGCTTTGATTTTCTTTCAAGGTGTGCCAAAACCTTGCGTACACGCGGGCGGTTGTATCGCTGCATCACGATTGGTACCAAATTATTCAGGATTGCATAGACCACCATCCAAGTCCCTGTTTCTACATTGTTCCATAGATAGAAAAAGAATCCTGGCACTATCATGGCAAAGTGGCAAAATTCTGATCGACAACTCTCTTTTATCCAGATCCTGACGTTCTCAATTGACAGATCGGTCAAGTATTTGATTTCATAAGCATTAGGAAAGAGCGCGGCGCCGCTGGGTATCAGACTTTTCCAACTTTTAACATAAAAAATCTTTTGGTAGATTTCGCCGTCTTTTTCCCATGATTTTGTTTGATACCACGAATCATCCGGATTAAAGTGTTCTATTGGAATCCTGGAAGAGAGGTAGCCGATGCTTAAGTGAAAGATGAGCCACGCGACAATATCCAGAATAGCTGTCTCAATGTTTGATAAGAAAAGGACTCTCATTAGGTTTACTTTGCCTCTATAATCTTCATACACACGTCAATCATTTCCGTCTCATTGCATGAAGTTGCCATCTTGAAGGTTGCGAGAATAATTGCGAGTGCAGGAAAACCGAGATTAGCTGATAAACGTCTGCCATTATTTCGACTTCCTCCATACGTGCACAAAAAACCTCCGCACAAGAACCCTCGCACTTAACTGATTAATAGGATAACGCAACAAAAAAAAACTATCTTCAATCAGAAGTGTTATTTTGGTGTTAACTTTAAACTTTGCTTGTGTGGATTACTTAATAAACCCTTGCTGTTGGGCAACTCGAATGGCCTGGGTGCGTGTAGAAACCCCCAGTTTCATAAAGGCATTGTTAAGGTGCCTCTTTACTGTATTTACTGAGATATGAAGTCCCAATGCAACCTCATGGTTGGAACATCCTTGACCCACTAACTGCAAGACATCGGTTTCTCGAGCGGTCAGCAATTCGACGATCAAAACCTCTTTTTCCTGCACCACCTCCGAATCTTTTTCGCTTCTACTTAAATCGAAGTCTTTATTGGTCAGGCGAAAGAGAAGGTCAGTCACGAAGTTTTTGCTGGGCAGGTTGTCTCCGAATTTGTTTTGCTTTTGAGCAGCTAGATAATGGATCAATACTTGAGACATGGGAATTCCCTCATCCAGAAACAATTGTCGGTATTCTTCAGGCTCGGCAGTTTTTAGGGCGGTATTCATCGATGTGAGCATTTCATCGTTTTTGCCGAGTTCATGGTAAGCCAGCGAGAGCAAGATGTAAACCTCAATCAGATGCTCGACCATGCCACCGTCAACTAATAATGGAATGAGCGCATTGAGTTTTTCTGCTGCCAGATTTAGTTTTTCGGGATCGTTTTGTAAGCGGCCTTGAGTGAGCAGGCTCCGGGCAATAATAATGAGAGCGTTATCAGCCATGCTAAACGGAATGCCTCTCAGATCCCGCAGACTGGTTTTTTCATCAAGTCTAAGTTTTTGCATCAATTTCTGGGCTGATGAAATCTGACCTCTCTGTAAAACCCACTTTACTTCATTTAAGTCGAGAATCATATCGTCTAATCTTGCCTGGCTCGCGATTGAGAGCTGTCTGGCCAGTGTCAGTTCATTCTTTGATTGTAGAAAATTTCCCTGGCAATGAAAGAGATGGGCCATGCGAATGTGGGTGTCGAATTCGTTGAAAGACGGCAAGGAATTGCCACGCTTTTCAATACTTTTTAGTAAATACTGTTGCGCTTCATCTAATCGATTTTTTGCCAAATAGATATCGGAAATCTCTTTGAGAATTAAGCTTTCAAGGGTGGAATATTTTCCGGGCATAGCGGAAGAAACATTAAGGGACTGTTCAAAGACAATCATCGCTTGGTCGAGTTGCCCGTTGTCGATCAATATGTCTCCCAGATTGATACGGGCAATCATCATTGCGAACCAGTTCCCGGATTTCTCGCCCGTGATGATCGTTTTACGCAAGACGCGAATGGCTTTTGTCAGTTTCCCGTTGATCGAAAGCGTAATTCCCTGATTTAAAAGAGCAAAGCAATGTGCGAAATCATTTTCTTCCGACAATAAACGCAGTGTTTGCTTTGAAAGTTCCAACGCTTTATTCATATCAAATTGGGCAGCAGCAATAATGGACTTCTCAGCTGCTATCATCCCCCAAATTTCATTTTCAACAGGTTTCAATCTGGAATCCGGCTCCATAGTTTCCATTAACTTGCTGGCTTTGTCTAACCAGATTTGACCTGTGTCAATATCAAAGGATAGTAAAAATCTCCAGGAATAAAATAAACTCAACACAGGGCTGGAAGCAAGAAGTTCCTGGTCTATTCTGTTGATTCGGCCGATGATATCCATAATGCCGTTTTGCTTGATTGCCTCAAACGAGTATTTTTCCAACAGTTCAACCGTTTTGGGTTTATCGCCAATGAATTCTGCATAAGTCAGGGCAGCATCATACAAACCATGTTGGTCGCACCAACGTAGAGCTCGTGAGTAAAGGTTGGGTATTTCTTCCCGAAAATTTTCTGTTAAAATCTGGCGTAAAGCAGTTACAAAAAGAGGATGATATCGGTACCAATTTTCTTCTGGGTCTAAAGTGTTCAGGAATAAATTGGAATGAAAAAGTTCATTAAGCAGCTCACGGCTATTGGAGGCTGGTTCATACGGCTCAAGAACGTAATCACATAGAGAGCCATTGAGATCGGTTAAAATGGAGGTACGCAACAAAAAATTTTGGATTTTAACAGGCTGTTGTTTGATAACTTCTTCAACGATATATTCCAATGTTAAATTTGCATTGTAGCTGATGGTTAAGTCTTGTTTTTCCATCAATTTCGCGTCAATATTTGTGAGTGAAGCAAGTTGTAGTCCGGTTATCCACCCTTCAGTTCTTTCGTAGAACTGCGCTACTGTTCGGTCTGACAGACTGAGCTGCCTGATCTGGTTGAGAAACTGGTTTGTTTCATGTAATGAAAAGGCAAGATCGGCAGCACGCAGTTCAGTGATGCGGTGATTGGCGCGTAAACGGGCCAGGGGGAAAGGTGGATCGGAGCGGGTAATAATGATCAACCGTAAGTGGGCAGGAAAATGATCTAACAGGTAAATGATACTATCATGAATTTGCTGATTTTTGATAATGTGATAATCGTCAAGTATGAGAGTGAAATCTGTTGTAGATTCTGAAAAGTTGTTGATGAAGGCAGCTAACAAAGTAGGATAGTTGTCTTTTGAATTATCCTCCAATGGCAGGTTAAATTGAGAATGATTTGTGAATAGAAACGTTTTTTCAAAGTGTTGCTTGAGGTAACGATTAAAGATCAAGAGGTCGTTATCGTATGCATCCAGCGATAACCAGGCAACCGGGGTTTTACAGTTCTGTGCCCAATCAGCCACCAGCGTGGTCTTTCCATAACCGGGGGGGGAAGATACCAGGACGAATCCCAGTTCAATCCCCTTTTCGATTTTGTTGATCAAATGGTTGCGATGAACGAGACAATTCCTGATCACTGGTGTGGCCATTTTGATCTGAAGCAAAGGAATTTCGTTTGTGTTTTCCACGCAACTTGTCCTGAATGTTATTCACTCTCAAATTTCACGGGTAGTACAGTGTATTTATTTTAGCATAGGCTTGTTGGTTCCCATTCCAAACGGGTAAAGTGTCGAGGGTGCAATGAGAATTATGTCTCTATAAGCGCTCATATTTGCAGGGCTGATTATGCTTGATTTTCGGTGAGTTTTTTCGGCATCCAAAAGGTCATGAGCGCCGTAGCAATCAAAGCCATCCCGCCGCCAAAAAAGAATGGCGCAGATGGACCAAGCCCTTGCCAGCTTCCAATACCTTGCCAAAGGATGCCGGCAATGAAGGACGAAGGGAAGGCGAGTAACCCAATGACAGCATGATAGGTGCCATAGGCTGTCCCGCGCATGTTTTCTGGCACTAAGTCGGCGACCATGGCGTTGGCTGTTCCGAAGGATAAACCGAAATAGAGGCCATAAGCGAGATAAAGCACCCATACATGCCAGGCGGACTGAGCCAGGGCAAAGCCAAAATAAATGGCAGCGTACACCAGCCATCCCCCAATGATCAGTTTGCGACGGCCGATGCGGTCGGAGAGTGAACCGGCCGGAGTTGCAACCAGGCTGATTACCAGGTTATATACCGCCAGCATAACCAAAATTCCGATGACGGAAATCCCCAGATTCTGCGCCCGCAGAATTAGAAAGCTGTCTGAGGAGTTTCCCAGGGTAAAAATGCTGATAATGACCAGGAAGGTCGTATATGGTTTCCCCATTTTTTTCAAGGAAAACTTGGGCATCTCGCGCTGCCCTTTGACGGCTACATCCTTCGTGCCTACCGCCAGGAGGATGACAGCCAGGACGGCTGGCAAAAGACTGATCAGAACGACTCGCTGGAAAGTGGGTCTGGTCAGTGATATTGTCGTGGACTGAGCCTGCCAGACTACCAGAGCGGCGATCAGAAGCCCCAGGAACGCGCCAGCTTTGTCCAGGGCACGGTTAAGACCGAAAGCCACCCCACGTGTTTTTGGGGTAGTTGAGTCTGCCACTAATGCGTCGCGTGGCGCAGTGCGTATGCCTTTACCCACCCGATCTGCCCAACGTACCCCTGCGACCAATCCCCAACTATTGGCAAAGTAGAAGAACGGTTTAGATAGCGCTGAGAAAGCATAGCCAATCACTGCCAGCCACTTGCGGCCACCTATTTTATCGGACAGCCAACCCGAAAACAACTTGAGGATGCTGGCAGTTGCCTCAGCAACTCCATCGATGAGGCCGATGATGCTCGTTTCCACGCCCAGCACGTTGGCCAGGAAGAGTGGCAGGATGTTGAGCACCATCTCACTGGAGATATCCATAAAGAAGCTGGTGAAGCCAACAGCCCATACATTGCGAGGCAACGACTTTAGCGATACACGTTCATTTGTATTTTTATTTTCTTCTTCCATATAGTCCTCTAATCTTTCTTTGAATAAGAGATAATTTTCTTTATTTCCAACCAGAAAGTGCCGATAAAGGTTGTACAAAGCATCATCGCCCATTGCCGGCCGGTTAGGGTTGTGGTCTTCATCAGGCTCTGAGCGCCTGGAATGATGGAGATGGAGATAAGGAATACAGCCACCGCAGCAGCCCAGATTATCATGATACGGTTGCTGGTCAGACCCAACTGGGAAATGGGTTGACGTTCGGAACGCATGTTGAACGCCAGTAGGACATGCCCGATCAACCAACTAAAGAAGGCCACTGTCTGTGAAGCGACGCCATCTTTCGTGGTATACCAGGTGAAGAGATAGGCAAAAGTCACTGCTACAAACAAGCCCAATGAGGAAATCCCTATACTTTTGACCATGCCACTGTCCATGAATTTTGTATTAGGATCACGCGGTTTTTGATCAAGCAGATCTGTCTCTGGTTTTTCGGTTGAAAATGCAGCCGCTGCCATCAGGTCCATAAAAAGTTCCATCAGGATGATCTGAACAGGCGCAAAGGGCACCGGGACAAGCAGGAGGGTTGGGATTAAGTTAATCAATACCAATGCTAACTTACAGGTCAGATAATAGCGTACACCTTTCTTGAGATTTTCGTAGATCAGGCGACCTTCCTTGACCGCATTAACGATGGTGGTGAAATTGTCATCCATCAAAACCATGTCTCCGGCTTCGCGAGCCACATCTGTGCCGGTCTCGCCCATGGCTACTCCAATATCTGCAGCGGAAAGCGCGGGAGCATCATTGACCCCATCGCCAGTAACTGCTACCCGCTCACCCGATGCCTGCAGTGCCTGGACTATCCTCAATTTATGTTCCGGCGTGGTGCGCGCAAAAATGGACGTGCGTTTGACAATTGCCTTTAATTGATCGTCAGAGAGCCGGTCTAATTCTGGTCCGGTAACGATGGGGTTATCATCATCAAGGCCGACCTGCCTGCCAATTGCGCTTGCAGTCAGCGGGTGATCACCAGTAATCATGATGACCCTAATGCCGGCACGCTGGCAGGTCGCAATGGCATCCCGAACCTCCGGGCGAGGTGGATCTTGAAACCCGACTAAACCAGTAAACGTTAGTTCACTTTCAACTACTTCCTGGCTTAAATCGGGTTGTGGCAAGTCGCGCTCAGCAAACGCCAGAACACGCAGCCCATCAGCGGCCAGTTTCGCCACTCGGTCCAGAATGGACTGCCGAGCGGCATCCGTTAATGGGCCAACGGTTTCACCACTCCTCACCTGAGTGCACTGCGACAAGATAGTTTCGGGGGAACCCTTCACCGCAGCCCAGGGTTGGCCATCTTTCAGCAAGATCGTTGACATGCGCTTGCGATTGTTGTCAAAGGTAAACTCGTTAAGAATCGGATGCGCTATGCGCTCAGCGTTGACGTCCAAACCGAACTGGCGGGCTGAACGAAGTATGGCGATATCCACCGCGTCGCCGATAAAATTTTCACCATCCGGGACTGCATCGTTACTGAACATGCCAATTTCGAGTAAACGGTTCCTGGCTATCTCAGGTTCAAAGCAGGCAACCGCCATTCGGTTCTCGGTTAGAGTGCCAGTCTTGTCGGTGGCAATGACTGTCACAGAACCCAGAGATTCAACGCCACTCAAACGTTTGGCAACGGCATTTAATTTCGATAGACGGAATGCACCCAGTGACAGTACCATGGTAATGATGATAGGCAATTCTTCGGGAATGGTGGCGAATGCCAGGGAAAGACCGGTAAGGAGCATTTGTTTGGGCGGTTGATGCGCCAGAAAGATGCCAATGAGTGGAACAAGCAGGCTGAAGCCTAACGCAAACCAGATCAGTACTTTGGTTAATTCTTGCATCATATTCTGCAGAGGCGTGCGTGGTTCCTTGGCTTGACGGGACAATCCGGCAATGTGACCAATTTCCGTGTTCATGCCAGTCGAAACAACGATAGCAGAGCCTTTTCCCCGGTTGACCAGTGTCGAGGAATACACCATATTGCGTCTTTCGGCGAGCGGAGCACTTGCATCAACGAGTGATTCGATGGTTTTTTCAACTGGCAAGGATTCGCCGGTCAGGGATGATTCGTCCACAGAAAGGCCATAAGCTTCCACTAAACGGGCATCGGCAGGAACCCGATGCCCGTCCTGGAGTAGGATCAAGTCGCCAGGGACTACCTGATCCACCGGAATTTCCTGAAGGTGTCCATCCCGCCGTATTGAAGTGTTCGGTTCTGCCAGCTTTCTCAAACTGGAGATTGCTTTTTTGGAACGCAGCTCGTTCACAACCTCCACAGTATTCAAAGTGAGAATGATTACAAAGATCGTGATTGCGTCAGAGAGCTCACCCCATATGGCATATAACACGCCGGTAACCAGCAACATGAGCACCATCGGCTCACGCAGTTCTTCAATGAATTCCTTCCAGAATGATTCTTTCTTTTCTTCTGTCAGTGAGTTTTGGCCAAAATGGTCGAGACGCGATTTTGCCTCCTGCTCTGTCAGCCCAACCTTCAAACTGCTATCGAGTTTGAGAATGGTTTCGTCAATCGTAGAAGTATGCCAAAGGGTATTTTTAAGTACTGATAGGTCAATCAAATTATTCTCCAAAATTAGTAGTTAATTTAATTAATTCCAGTGTCCATATCTCCGACTTCTTCGTCAGAGGTGGAGTTGTACACGGTGGTTGAAAAATCCTCGAAAACGGTTCTGCATTGTTCAATGATAGTAGAAGCAAAATTGGCTTTTTCTCCACCAATAAAGTCACGTTTTTGGATTTTTTCGAGCCAATTAGTGAGTCGTTGCAGGTCTTGTTCGTTTTCCTCTAATTCTGCGAATGTAAATTTCAGTTTTTTGGTTTCCTTATCGATTTCAGCAAGAAACTCCTCGCTGCGTTCGATAAATTCGTCATATTCTTCACTCCTGTCGGATTGAAATCGCTCCAGGATATCCTGCTCAATCTTTTGATCCAATGGGCTGACTTTGAAAATTTGGCAGGTTGCCCCTTGTTTTTGGATGATTTCAGACAAATCCTGCAAATAATGAATTTGCTCAGATCTGTCAGGAAGCATCCAGACACCATTCTGTAATCCTAACGCGCCGTTGGCTCGCATTTTGCGCCATACGGTTACCCGTAAACTTGACGGATTTGTTGGAAGTTGTGAGAGAAAAAGTATCCAATCCATTATTACCTCGTTTGAAACGTTTGTTGCCAATAATATAGCATGGTTTAGTTATAAATGCAACGTTTGTTGCAAATCAACAGTTCCAATATTTACTCCGAGAATTTTGTTTATCACGCGGTAGATCAATCAATTTAAGGGGATCCCACCGGGTAGTGTCAAGTATATTTCGCACACTTAGGAATCATTTCGTATTAATTCCTCCTTGAGACAGAATTGTCACAATTCTATCCTCTCCATCGTTCTACTTATGTAGCTACAATTCAAACAAAGGATCCTGCAAAGGAACATCAATGAATGAAACCAAAATCTTTACGAGAGAAGAACCTAATTATATGGTGAACGAAGTTGAAGAGGCAAGCCGGGCGAAAGCGGTTAAGTTTACCGAGCTTTACCAAAGGAATGTGACCCCGGTCTTCTATTATCTGTACAGTCGTGTGCGCAACGTGGCGGATGCCGAAGACCTGACCTCACAGACTTTTGTGTCCGCGCTCGAAAATTTGTCCAAGTTGTCTGACCCGCTCAAATTTCGGCCGTGGGTTTTCACCATTGCCCGCAATAAAGCTTTTGACTTCTGGCGCAAATCTCAGCGCCAACCCACCACGGACTATGACGAAGAACTTGATCAGAGTAAAGCCATGCGAGGGGAGCTTTCACAAACAGACCAGGACCGCTTGCGCGACCTGGATTGTCTCATAACCCATCTCAGCCCGCTGGAGCAGGAGTATCTGCGCCTGCGCATTGTGGCGGATCTTCCCTTCGCCGAGATCGCCTCTATCCTTAGCGAGCCCGAGACCCGCATCAAAAAGAAATATTATAGGCTCCTGGAGCGCCTGCAAGCCCAGGTGGAGAAATAGAATGAATGACCTAAATCCTTTTGAGAAAGATATCAAGCAAAGCTACCGCCTGCCTGATGCCGACCCAGCCTTCTTTAACCGTCTGGAAGTCAAACTACAGACTTTTCAACCCAGTACTGAAGCAAAAGCCAAACCCTCCTTCCACCTTGCCCGTGGCTGGGCTTACGCTATGACCACCATTTTCTTAATGGTAGTCATGGTTCTTGCCATCGGCCCGTCGAAGGTCCTGGCGCAGATACAAGCCGTCTTCGGATATGTGCCAGATGTCGGCCTTGTAGACACCAGCTCACCCTTCAGGCAACTGGCTGAACCGGTGAGTGATGCGAGAGATGGAGTTACCCTTACCATCCAATCCGCTTTCCTGAGCGCTGACGGGACGATCATCACCTACGCTATGTCCGACCTGCCCGTTGAAATTAAACGTGCCAGATTTGGCGACCCAGAGTGCCTCACGCCTGCCTACCTGACCCTACCGGATGGCAGCCAGGTTAAAGCATCCGGAAGCAGCGGTGGCCTCACACCGGGTGGGTCATTCGTCCATGAAATCCGTTTCAGCGATCCACTCCCGGCGAACATCAAGCAAGCCACTCTGATCTTCCCCTGTCTGGAAGGAACAGCGCAGGGCAAGGGACCAGAAGACTGGCAATTCGCTCTTGCCTTCAAACCCGCACATGAGAACATGGTTGTCTACCCGGCCACCCTCATGCCGCCTCAGGCCAAGATCGAAAACCCTGTTCCGACTATAGCAGAACCTTACGCGCAACCTAACGCCGAAACCGAGACCTCAGCCATACCTGCTGTGATTATCGACGGAGATCGTCAGGAGGAGATGGTTGTCCTGAGCGTTGTCGAAAACCCGGAGTCATATTGGGTAACCTGGGCTTTTCCACTAAAGTTCGATGACGGCATCCAGCGTAATGGGTACGTTTATGAACAGCCTTTCAATCCTATCCTTTACGATGCGAATGGCATGGAACTACCCGAACCAGACCATGAAACCCAACTTGAACTGTGGAATTACGAAGATGGCTTGCGCAACCAACTTTCAAATCAAGACGCGGAGAAGTACTTTGGCTCGATGTACACCTTTGTTGTGCCCAAGTCTGGCGTTGCCTTCCCCGTCTATGCCAAGCTAAATGTCTATGAGCGCTCCTTCCCCGATCAAGAGGCCTATGCCGATATCGAGTTTGATGGCACCAAGGTACAAACCTCCGACAAACCCGTTGAAATCAACCAGGAAATTCAGCTCGGTTCAGTCAAATTCGAATTGGCAGCCATCGAGAAGAATCAGTTTGGCGGTTACTCCTTCCTCTTCAATGGTACTGAAGGTAAGGTCGTCCAATGCCAGGCTGGCCTGGTTGGATACACAACCAACATGGGCGGTAGCAGCAGTTTCAACCCGGATGACCCTTTTTACTTCTACCAAGCAGAAATGTACTCACAGATTCCCACCGGCAAGCTGACCGTACGCGTTTCTCAACCCTCAATTCTGGGAGACCTGATCAGTTTCATCGGCTCCTGGTCGCCTGAAAAGTAGCAGCTTTGCCATATAAAAATTAAATTGCATGGAAGCGCTGAATTACACCCAGCGCTTCCATGTATTTTCGAGCCGGTTCAAAAAGGTCGTTTTAGCAGCGAGGAGCGAATCTGATACTCCTTTGGGGCACTTGCCACTGACCTCCGGGATAAAAGGTGCTCTTCAGAATATGCGCAAAGATATTGAATCCGTGCTGTTTAGCGGAGGGTTCTACAAATCAGCCAAACCAATGAATGCTGGTTCTTGCTTGCCCGACACGCAGCAATCGCACAAGCGGATGAAATAGTTGATCGATTTGCGCATAGCGATCATTTTATGTGGGTTCGTCAATACTTTTTCTAATCCTTTTATATTGATTACCCCGGCGAGGCCTACCAACGGCTGATGCCCACGGCTGGGATAGTCCTTATTGCTTGTATCGTTATTAGACGTATCATAGCGACTTTTTATGACAGGGTCACGTAGTAGTTTTTTCGCGACCCGGAGGACGATGGTTAAGGTTTGGTGAATGAACGTCCTCTTTTTAAAAAACTTTTGTGAAATGGAAAAAAATTTTAAGATTCGAATCCG
>JBASOE010000110.1:0-19558 GCA_049657925.1 Anaerolineaceae bacterium | reverse complement strand
CACCCACCCTAACCCCCACTGAAACGCCTACACAAACTCCAACTCAAACACCCACCCTAACCCCCACTGAAACGCCTACACAAACTCCAACAAAGACGTCTACCCAGAAATCTACCAAAACGTCAGAATACCCTACTCGGGTATTTATTACAGACTCTCCAATCGAAATCACCAAACAGGTTACCAGGACCTCGACCCCTATTCCGTTTGATCCTTCACCGACGCTCGCGATTGAATTAAATCCCTCCGACCCGTTGAGTCAAACTTTAGGGATGGTCGATACACCCATACCAGATTCTATGAATTCTTCCCCATCTGAATTGCCCCAAACGAATGATGAATCTATCCTTGAGGATTCTATTGCTCTGCCCGTGCAAGCAGCTCCTGAACTTAAACTTATCAGCGAGATTAACCAGGAACCACCCACTGAAACCCCATTCCCAATTCCACTTGAAGCGCTTCAACCTGAGGCAACAGAATTTGATCTCTACTCTATCTATCTGCCCTTAGTGCTAAACGAGCCTTTCGTCAGCGAGCCAGAACAAGTCTTTGCTCGTCCTGAACCCGGTGAGAGCGAACAAGTTTTCTCAATTCCAGAGCTCGTCCAACCCGAACAAATCCTGGTTACCCCCGAACCCGACCTAATCGAAAACGTGCTCTCTGAGGTGCAGAGCCAGCTCGACAACTCAAGTATCGAAAGTGTCCCCACTCCCACAGAAGGTCTGACCCGCCGCTACATCTATGCTGATGGCGTGCGTATTGCTGTGGTCACCAGGAAAACCGCCAGCGGGGTCACCGCGACCCAATGGCTGCTTGGGGATCATTTGGGCAGCAGTCATGTGCAGGTGAACATCTCAGCCGTTCAATCAGCCCGCACCCTCTACGATGCCTGGGGCAAGACACGCCTGGCTACTGGCACCCAAGCCACTGACTACGCCTACACTGGCCAAATGCAGGAGGGTGACATCTATTACTATGGTGCTCGCTGGTATGACCCCCAACTCGGTCGCTTTCTGCAAGCGGATACCCTCGTGCCCACCCATCAAGGTGTGCAAGGCTGGGACAGATATGGTTACGTCAATAACAATCCAATAAGCTACAACGATCCTACAGGGCATTGGGTCAACATTGTTGTAGGTGGGTTAATTGGAGCGGTTGTCAACACTTCCCTTTACGCCCTTAATGTCGCTATCGCAGAATCAGAGTTTAACTGGAAACACGCAGCGATAGTTGCCGGTGTTGGTTTTGCCAGTGGAGCTCTGATTGGGTCAGGGGTAGGTGCCGGTGCAGGCACTGCTCTCGCTGCAAACTCGACAAACATGATGTTGGGGATGGGCATAGGATTGGAGATTGGGGCTGCGTCTGACCTGGCTACCAACATTATTCAACAAGACCCCTTCGATCCGATCAGTTTCACTTATTCATCAGCCATGGAGATGTCAAGTGGAATATATTCGGTTGGCAGCAGTCTGGTTGGCAAAGTTGTTGCAAGTGGAGTAGATGAGATGGGAGAGTATTTATTGACACAAACCAGTCGAGGGCAGAGGGTCGATCCTTATGAAATGGGAGTTGTTGGTACAGTGGGTGTATTAGGAGGGTATACCTCTTCCAAGTTCCCAAGCGATAATATAGGATATGCAAATTATTACGATCTGCTTATTGAAGTCGGTCAAAACTGGTTGAGTTCTGAACTATCATTGAACAGCTTCAGATACTTGCCTTCTGTATTGCGTTACCCCTATCCCTCGATGATTTCGCCATTGATAAGTCCCAGAAATCCATTAGCGAGTATCAGATGATGAAAGATATCATATCTACAGGTTTTTCAGTCATTCTAATTGTTGGGGCTTGGTTCTTTTTCCGTCATTCTCACAACAAGACAGGCTATCCTGATGAGGAGTTGATAACAATCCCTCGGTGGTTGGGTTGGTTAGTAGGCCTCAACCACAAAGTCAATCATATCCCATTTCGTAATCTGATAGGTGAGCTTTGGGGTTTCTATATTCTCATTGGAAATGAAATGAGAAAGTATGGTTTGATTAATGGCCGTATCGGGGCAATTATTCTTCTAGGTCTTACAATTCTAGGAATTCTTGCTAATATATTGATTCCGATAATCAAGAAGAAACGAAAGTGAAACTTATTGAACTCGATAATGAGTCATGCTCAACATAGGCGTCCATCCCCATGCCGTTACCCAAGCCGGAGCGAACAGCTATGGATACGACCAGAACGGGAACATGACCACCCGGACGGTGGCTGGAGTGGTATGGACTTACACCTACAATGCTGAAAACCAGCTTATGACCATCAGGAAGAACAATCAATTAGTCAGCGAGTATGGCTATGATGGCGATGGCAACCGGGTTTGGGCAAATGATTATGACGGGTATTTGCCAGACAAGCCAAAAGCAACGACCTATGTTGGCAATCATTATGAGGTCCGGGTTGAAGGATATGTTCAGACTACAGGGGGATCTGGACAACCCTGCAGCGCGCCTTCGTATTGTTCTTATTTTCCACTTGTCACAAACAGCCACACCGAGACCATCAGCTATTACTATGCTGATGGGCAACGCATTGCGATGAAGAACAATGGTGTTCTGACCTATCTGTATGGAGACCAGTTGGGCAGCACCTCCGCTGTGGCCGGAACCAATGGAATGCTCATCAGCCGCAATTTGTACCACCCATGGGGAACCACCCGATATAGCCAGGGAACCACACCCACTGACTACGCCTATACTGGCCAAATGCAGGAGGGTGACATCTATTACTATGGTGCTCGCTGGTATGACCCTGCACTCGGTCGCTTTCTGCAACCAGATACCCTCGTGCCTACCCGGGTAGGGATCGGTCCTGCCTCCCGGTTCCTAAGCATTGTCTGGAATACCTTCCCGGATCAGGTAAAAGCAAGATCATAGGAAGCTAAGCATTGCCTCCAGTCAAGTAAAAACACTCCTGCACTGCTGATAATCCTGATTAGCCTTTCAAATCAGCAGCTCCTTTGTCACATCAAAGGTAATTACCCCATGATTGAACCGACCAATCCTGGTAAGATTGCAATCGTAGATTAATTGATCCAAACATCCATACTGAATATCACAGGCGAGCCGCTTATTGGTTCAACCTGTTCATTCCCTTCAAGGAGGTTCGTCTACAATCAGCCAACCCTTTGAACATTTCACCGTTTCACCCTTCCGACTTTGTCGTTGTTTTTACTTGACCGCGATCTGTGTATAAGCCGGCGTGAGATTGCCGTCCAGGTCACCGACCAAAAAGCCCACCAGGTACTGCCCTTCAGGAGCGTACTCCAGTTTCCAAGTCCAAGCGGATGTGCCAAAGATGAGCGTCTCACCGTCATCGTAAGACGTTCCGGTCACCTGTCCGTTCGCATTCAGGTCCAGCCATTTTCGTGATGGCGTGAACGTGTCCCCCACTTTGGGCGTGATCTCAGATGCTTCGCTGACTTCTTCGGTGCCCTTGAATCCCATCACCTGGAACAGGTTTTCGTTCTTGAAGTACAACCTTGCCAGGCGTTGTTCCCCTGTCTCAGTGAAGGTGTAAGTGCCGCGCACGGTGTAGATCGCCTGGTCAGCGTTAGCCCCATAATTAACTGGGTCAAACAGCGCTAAAACCTGCTGAGTGCCGTCTTTGATGCTGAATAGCAACGGCTCAAACTCGAAATTTAGGGTAAAGGTCTGTGCGTCTGGCCAATCGGGATAGTAAACCGCTTCCAACTCGGATGTCTGCTCGCTTTCAAGATAATCTGTATCGGCAACCAGGATGCTATTGGAAGCCTGGTCATACAATCCAGTGAAAAGGTAGATGTAGCCGATATTTTCACCGCTGATGTCCGCACTAAGAGTGATGGCTTCGCCTGGGCTGACTGAATCGTCCGAAGCACGAATCGCAGAAACGGTGATATTGCCCGCGCCTGGGATGCGGCTGACAGTAGCAGTGATCGGTTCAGCAGCTGTAGCCTGGAATTGCCTGCCGGCATAATGGAAGGCCAGGAAGTCATCCCACAAAGAGGCTCTGACGAAAGTATTGGCAATTGTGGTGTAGGAGCGCATGCCGGTAGCTGCAGAACCATAAAGCTGTGAATTGGGGAAATAGATAGCAATTCCAGTAGAACCAGGCTTGTTTACACCGTGTTTTTCCGCGATTACCACATTTTGCATAGCTTGCAGCACAGCAATGGCGTTTTGGCGAGTAGTGTCATCGCCAGCCTGCTTTGCCACCAGCGCCACAAAATGCCCGAGGTCAATGTAAGATGGAGGCACCTGGTTGCCAAAGATGCTCGTATAGGATTGGGTATAACTGCGGGCACTGGCTACAACGCGCTGATCAATTCCCTGCAATCCATAGAGGAAGGTATTTAAGGCGTTTTGTAGTTCTGTGAAGCGTTCCAGGTTGACAGCCGCCAACGTGATGCTTTGTTCAAGTTGACCGGCAAGTTGTTCGGCACTGATGCGCGAAACGCCAAAGAATCCGCCTGAGTTACCGTTTTGCTGCAGGAATTCAAGGCGGGCCTGGTCGTCCGTTATGCGCTCGTCCTGGTCAATATAGGTCTCAACGATGTTGACAGCCACCTGCTCAGTTGGCGTGGAAGGGTCATACACCAGAAGGCTCAGGAAGGCGGAGTATGCCCACCCCAAACCCGGTTCAGTTTCTTCGGAAGCTACTGCGTAGCGTGCGTAAGGTTGCAGCATGGAATACACTTCCATCTGGCTCATCAGGCATGCATCCAAACCAATTAACTCAAACTTTTCGATATTGGTCGTGGATTGGATCTCAGCCAAAGCCGAGTCCAACTCATTCAGGTAGATAGCGTCACTTTTCAAGGCCGAAACCAGTGGTGCGCTGCCCCCATCACGGCCACCCGGGTCGGGATCGGTCCAGCCGCCAGGCCAGCCCATGCCATGGTCGGACATGATCAACATATACTTATCCGCTGGATATGTATCGTGCGCCCAGGTCACAAAATCCACCAGGGTCTGCCCATCCGCCATGTTGACTTCTCCAACCTCCATGACCAGGTCAGAACTGACCGTGGAAAGGTCGTCATCAGGCATGACCAGGTAGCGACGCGCACCAGTGAAGTTGGAATTGCCCGTAAATCCTCCGCGAAAGCGGTCAATCTGGGTCACAACCATCACATCCTCCGTGGAAGCCATCGATCGTTCCATCTCGTTCAGGTCAATGGTGATATCCTGTTCCAGCGCCTGGTCGTCGGCGTCCTGGTAGATCATCACCAGCCATTTATTGCCTGTGGAGCCCGTGTTAGCAGAGGGCGCCGAGGTCGGCCTGGGCGTGCGGGTTGGGATGATCTGGGTGGGTTCTGTGACAATCGGTTGTATTGGGAGAGACTGTGTTGGCTCAGAATAACTTGGTTGTTCCTGGCAATTTTCAACTGGTGTCTGGCCCGAAAGATCGCTGCTACAACTCTTTGAAAAGATAAAGAAAAGCACCACAGCGACAAGAATCAGGACTACCCCACCGCAACCCATTTTCCCCTTTGTGCCACCAGAGCTGAGCAGTGATCCCAAACCGGCGATACCACCACCAGAGGACGAACTTCCGCTGCTGGAATATCCTCCTCCCCCGCTGGAATTGCCACCGGCGCCAGAACTTGCACCGCTGATGTTGCCGGCTGAAGCTCCACCACCTGTGTCGGGAGTTGGTCTGCGGATGGGTTTTGCCGCCTGGGTTGTCGGGCGACTACCTTTGCGTCTGCGTTGTACGTTGACTTCGGGATTTTCTGACATAATAACCATCCTGTGTGATATGGCGTGTGTTCAAACTATTATAAGTTACATCGTAGGACAAAGTTGAAGTATTTTCCCCAACAAGGTTTTTCGAGAGATATTTATCAAATTCCTATGAATTGTGATTAAATCGCTTTTCAGAAAAGTAAACTGGTGGTAAGCAAATTTCCCATTTGCACTGTTGGGGAATAAGCAAAGAACACTTGTGTTTTAGGATGTGTTTTATTAAAGAAACAACGGGCTCGGCGTCCCATAGACGTGGGTTCGGCAGGCCAATCCCCTACAGGTTGATTGTAGTCCAGCAGTTCGAAGCACCTACAGAGAACCAGCGCTGCCCAGAATCAGTAACAATAACCTAATGTAGTTCTTAGTCGTACTAGGGTGTGATTGACCCTCTCTTGGTCAATCCATCGCCTGTTTTCAAACATTGACATCTGATTGTTTGGATATTCACAACTGTTATGAGTAGAATTATGTGATTGAGAGGCAAAATGAAAAAGTTTCTAAGAGTCATGCTGATTGTTTTGGGAGTATGCGCACTGATCGTATTGGTTGGCGTGATCGTTTGGAACGCGGCCGACCGCACCAACGGACGCCTGGTTTCTTCCGGAGAGCAGCGCAAATATCTGCTCTACGTCCCTCAATCTCTTGACCCATCGAAGGCGGTGCCGTTGGTGATTACTCTCCACGGCTTTTCCCAACAGCCAGCCAATTTGGCCGAAGTCAGCCGATGGAATCAGCTGGCGGACGAGGAAGGTTTTATTGTCGTCTATCCGTCCGGGCTGGGCTTCCCCAAGCGCTGGCGCGTGACTCCTACCACCGAGGATCCCCAAGCCGTCGTCAAAGAGGTGCAGTTTTTCAAGGACCTGATCGATAAGCTCAGCGGGGAATATTCGATCGACCCCACGCGCATCTACGTCAATGGGCTTTCCAATGGCGGAGGTATGTCTCTTCGTTTAGCCTGCAACATGCCGGAGCAAGTCGCAGCGATAGGCGGGGTAGCAGGGGCATATCTCGTGGACCTCAACGATTGCACGGGAGACGTCCCGGGCATTTTCTTCCACGGCAAGGCGGATAAAATAGTGCCATTTGAGGGCGGTCCTTCGGAAGCCTTTTCCCTGCCCTTCCCCAATATCACCAAATTTGTTAATGACTACGCGCAGCTAAACAGCTGCTCTGTTGAGGAAAAGGTGATTCTTGAGACCGGAAATGTCGTGGGCGTGCGCTATGAGGGCTGCAACCCAGGGGCGGATGTGGAGTTTTATGCCATTGCGGACGGCGGACACACCTGGCCGGGTGGCAATCCCATGCAGGAGAGCATCACTGGCAAAACCACCCAGGAGATCGACGCCACCCGCTTGATGTGGAATTTCTTTGTGGAACAAAGTGAGGAGCGCTAAGTTGCGATCGGCGCGTAGGTTGGTGCCAGCTGGCCAACATGATTAATGTTGTGGGAAGCGGCATAGTCGGTAACCAGTTTGAGTTTCCAGACGTAATCGTGGAGCGTACCCTGGGCAAGGTCTTGGCTTTTGCGGTCCAACAGGAACGCATATATCCATCGATGCAGATCATCAGAAACAGGCGATTTTTGGGGAATTCACTGGCCATGATTGGCGCTATTGATCGACGAAGCCCCGAATAAACGCACCTCAACGAGAGAAAAACGAATCTAATGGCGAGGCTGGGATTTGAACCCAGAACCATTGGCTTATGAGTCCACTGCTCCACCGTTGAGCTACCTCGCCAACTTGCCTCACGATATTACCTGAATCAGCCGGATATGTCAACTCTATTGGAGCCTGTTCTCTCGTTTGAAGGGTTTGAAGGGCTTGAAATCCCAAGCGGAAGACGGGTAAGACTAAAGGCTATTTTTGCCAGATTGTCTCTTCGGAAGTACTCACTTGGAAATCCAGATACTTCTTCCCTCAGGTTGACGAGTTAGTCAATTGACCGAATTATTTTGGTTGCATCAATCGAGATGGGCATGGCATCGTGCTTATCAGTGCCGTGCAGCTAAAACACCTTCTCCGATGGCAAGGGCTAAGGTGAACACCGACAAGTTCCCGAAATAGGCTGAACTTCCCATTTAATTCAGTATAATTAGCTCAACACATGCAAAAAGATAGCGACATCCTAAAACTCTTCCCCTCACCTTCACGTGATCTGGTCAACCGCGTCTGGAAGGCTGTGCCCGAAAACGAACGTGCCCCTCTGGAGGAGACTTTCAAAGGCTTGCCTCTTGATCGCAACCCACTCAACATGCTGATCGACCTGGCAGTGATTCAGCTCAAAACCACATTTGCCGCCTCCAAAAAGGTCGCCATCATCGGTCCGGCCAACGTTGGCAAGTCGACGCTCTTCAACCAGTTCGTGCGTGCCAAAACCAACCACGCCGAAGTCAGCCCCATTCCGGGCACAACGCGCGTTAACAAGGAAGCCGAAGCTGGAATCTTCGACATGATTGACACGCCCGGTGCGGACGCTGTCGGCGCGGTGGGCGAAGCGGAGCGCGATGCTGCCTTCGCCGCGGCGAAAACAGCCGACTTCCTCATCCTGATGTTCGACGCCATGCAGGGCATCAAACAGACCGAACTGACTCTTTACGAGGATCTGTTGGCACTCAAGAAGCCTTTCATCATCCTCTTGAACAAAATTGACCTGACGGGCAAACACCGCGCAGGTGTGATTGCCACAGCCGCTGAGAACCTGGGCGTGAGCACGGAGCAGATCCTGCCAGTTTCAGCGCTCAAGGGCGAAGGCATGTCTACCATTCTGATGTCAATCATCGCCGCAGACCCCAGTTTGACCGTCGCGATGGCGCAGGCGCTGCCGCAATATCGCCAAAAGATCGCCTGGCGAGCGATTGTCACTTCTTCTTCTCTGGCGGCTGCCATTGCGTTGACCCCCCTGCCGGTGATCGATTTCGTGCCGTTGACCGCGACACAGGTTGGCATGGTGCTGACCATCGCGCGCATCTACGAATACAAAATCACCCGCGCGCGCGCCAAGGAACTGATTGCCACCTTTGGGCTGGGCATGCTCGGCCGTACGCTCTTTCAGCAGCTCTCCAAGTTGGGCGGTGTGCCGGGTTGGCTGCTTTCTTCAGCAATAGCTGCCTCGATCACCGCGGTGATGGGATATGCCTCGATGGTATGGTTCGACAAGGGCGAGCGTGTGAGCCAGAAAGCGTTGACGGAGATGAACAAGAAGCTGACCACTGTCGTGCTCGCCAAACTGAAAACCACCTTCAAACGCAAGCCTTCCAAACAAAAAATGGAAGGCACTATGAGCGAAATCCTTTCGGAGAGCTTGAGCGAAATTCCTGACACTCAAATGACTGAGTAAGACTCAACGGTTGGAGCAGCGCACTCTCAGATGCCCAATAACATACACGCCAGGGGCTGGCTAAAAAGGTTGGTCATCCAGCAGCCTGTGCATGATTGACTGATTGAGGTGTCGGTCATTACGTTATGATAAATTTGCCGGACCAACATCTCATATTAAAGCTTTTAAGAAAACATTTTCCTTTCCATTGACTTCAAAATCGTAGTATATTTCTTGTCAGTAAAAACACCTGATTTTCACAATTTCATAAATGTTTCCTCGGGTCACCCTTCTCTGAGAGTTCAAAACTTTGGAGGAAAATTCAGATGAATACTATCCGATCTGCAGTCCTATTGTTGGCAGCTTTATTCTTGTTAACCCCCATTGCCGCCAATGCTTCCTTCATCGAGGATGAACCTGTCATACTCTACGTCACTGATGCGGGCTCGGATGCAGACCCCTGTACCAGGGAGAGTCCCTGCACCGTACAGCATGCGCTCAGCCTTGCAGTATCGGGCGACCAGATTTGGGTGGCAGCGGGAATCTACAAAACCCCTGTAAGATCTGATAGCTTCTTTGAGCCTTTCGCTCTTCGCAACGGAGTAGCAATGTATGGCGGCTACCCAAATAATGGCGGGGATTGGACCACACGCAACTGGCTGGAGAATATAACCATTCTGAGCGGAGATGAAGACAGCAGTGGACAGCGCTACAGTTATCACGTGGTCACTTCTGGCTCAGATATTGGTTATACTACCATCCTTGACGGATTTGTAATTACTGGGGGTCAAGCGAATTTTGGTTCTGACCAGCACAGCAAAGGCGGCGGTCTATTCAACGAAGGCGGCAGCCCAACCCTGAGCCACCTAAAATTTGAGGACAATAGGGCAGGCAATGGCGGGGGTATCTACAACAACGGCGGCAACCCCCTCCTCACCAATGTCACTTTCTTCAATAACAACGGCGGTGATGGGGGAGGCATGTATAACACCTCCAGTAACCCAAGCCTTACTGATGTGTACTTCGTGGAGAATGTGACTGCAAATAATGGCGGAGGTATGTACAATACTGCCAGCAGTCCTAATCTCAGCCGGGTTACATTCACAGGCAATGCGGCTCAAAACGACCTATCCAGCGGTTATGGCGGCGGTATTTTCAATGCAGCCAATAGCAATCCTGTTTTGAATGATGTCGCTTTTATAGCCAATTTGGCAGACTATGGTGCCGGGATGTACAACAACCTGAGCAGTCCTACACTTACTGATGTTACTTTTTCCAATAACCTGGCGAGCATCGATGGGGGAGGAATATTGAATAACGATCAGAGCGCTCCCAACCTGTCAAACGTATTATTCACAAGTAATTCCGCCGGAGACGCTGGTGGTGGCATGATGAACTCAGCGCTCAGCAACCCTCCTTTGAGTAATGTGAGATTTGAAGGGAATGTTGCCGTGCAAGGTGGTGGCATGGTCAATTCTTCCAGTGAGCCAACTTTGATCGATTGCAATTTTAATGGCAACCAGGCCAGCGAAGGCGCCGGAATGAGCAATAGTTCCAGCAGCCCGACCCTGACAAGGGTTTCGTTTTCCAGTAACGACGGATGTGGCATGTCTAATTCTGAAAGTAGCCCTCAATTGACCGATGTGATCTTTGAAGGCAATTCGTTTGGAGGGATGGAAAACAGCAACTCCAGCAACCCGGTTCTGGTCAATGTGCTCTTTGAAGGCAATTCTGGACCAGATAATGGTGGTGGCATGAGGAATACCTACAGCAGTCCCAGCCTGACGAATGTCACTTTCACAGGCAACTCAGCCAGCAGCAGGGGAGGTGCCATCTATAACTATCAAGAAAGTAACCCCACCCTGACCAACGTCACTATTGCCAACAATTCAGCCTCATTGTCTGGTGGTGGGATCATGAACTATTCCAATAGCGGCCCAGTCCTGACCAACGTGATCTTATGGGGCAATTCTTTGCCGCAAATCTTCAATTGGGATGCTGCCCAGAGCATCCCAATTGTCTCCTATAGCGATGTACAGGGCTGCGGGGGATCAGGCGGCTGGAACACAGCTTGTGGAACGGATTCTGGAGGGAATATTGACGCAGACCCACGTTTGGCGCCTATGAACAATTATGGCAGTTTTACCAGGATGTACGGTTTGTTCCCTGACAGCCCCGTTATTGATGCTGGTAAACCAACTGACTGGCCACTCACCGACCAACGCAATCTGGCTCGCCCAGTGGACGGGAACGAGGATGGCACATCTGTGTGTGACATTGGCGCGTTCGAGTTCAATTTTGAGTCCTACCTGTTCCTTCCGGTGATTTCACGCTAACAAAAAGGGTCGGACAATAATCGTCGAGCAAGCAAGCCTTCCAAACAAAAATGGGAGGGACGCTGAGCAAATTCCTTTCAGAGAACTCGCTCATCGTCCCTCCCACCAGACGACTGAGGAAAAACAAGCGGTTAGATCAAACCGACTTCTTTGCCAACCTTGCCGAAAACCTCCAGCACATGTTCCAACTGCGGACGGGTGTGGGTGGCCATATAACTGGTGCGTAGCAATTGGCGACCGGGCGCGGTGGCGGGCGCAATGACAGGGTTGACGAAAACACCCGATTCGAACAATTTGCGCCACATCAGGAAGGTGCGTTCGTTGTCGCCAATGATAATCGGGATGACCGGTGTGGTTGAAGCGCCGGTATCAAAACCCAGGCTCTTATAGCCTTCGCGCATGAAAGTGGCGTTTTCGTCGAGCTGCTTGATACGTTCAGGTTCAGTGCGCATCACTTCCAGCGCGGCCAAAGCCGTCGCGGTATTGGCGGGCGGGATACTGGCGCTAAAGATCAGACTGCGGGCTTTGTGTTTAATGTAGTCGATTACATCTGCCTGACCGGCCACAAAACCTCCGATCGATGCAAAGGATTTGCTGAAGGTGGACATGATCAGGTCGACGTCTTCGGTAACGCCGAAGTGCGCCGCCGTCCCACGACCGCCGCCCAACACGCCCATGGCATGCGCGTCATCAACCATCAAACGTACGTTGTATTTCTTGCAGAGCGGAATGATCTCAGGCAGCGGAGCGATGTCGCCTTCCATGCTGAAAAGGCCATCCACGACCAACAATTTGCCGGGCTGTTCGGGTAGATGCTCGAGCAGGTAGGCCAGTTGTTCGATGTCGTTATGGCGGTAGCGTTCGATCTTGCCACTGCTGAGGATCGCCCCGTCGTAAATGCTGGCATGGTCTTCTTTGTCAAGGATGATAATGTCGCCGCGTCCAACGATGGCGCTGATGGTGCCCAGATTGACCTGCATACCCGTCGCGAAAACCAGCGCACAGTCCTTGCCGGTCCACTCGGCCAATTCGCGTTCGAGTTGCTCGATGATGGTCATATTGCCATTCAGGAAGCGCGAACCTGTGCAGGAAGTGCCGTATTTATCGATGGCATCCTTGGCAGCCTGGCGCAGTTTGGGATGAGTCGTTAGACCCAGGTAGTTGTTGGAACCGCACATAATGATGCGACGACCTTCATAAACTACTTCGGTGCCTTCGTTGCGATCGAGCGGAATGAAAAAGGGATAAAAACCACCTGCCTTGGCAAGCTTAACATCGTCAAAATCAAAAGCCTTCTTAAAAATATCCATAACACCTCACACTACGTTTTATAAAAACTGGAATTCGATTTCGTTACGCATGCATTATAACTGAATCTGCGGTTTTTACTTTTTAAGTTACTGGTGTGATAATTGCAACCAAGTGGGTTGATAACTATCAGAAAGAGACGGTAAAGTAATGAAAAAACTCGCCTTAATCATCGGAATAAGCTTGCTCCTGGCTTCCTGTAATATGCCGCGGGCAACACCTGATCCTGCCATTGCTGTCGCCACCAACGTCGCACTAATATTGACTAACGCGCCAACGGTCACACCGCTCCCGAACCTCAACGATGGCATTGTCTCCACACCGACACTGGCTCCGATTAAAACAGAAGAACCGACAGTGAGTGAAGTCGCCCCAACCGAACCACCTGTTCAGGAAACCCCAGCACCGACGGAGGCACCAACCGAAGCCCCCACTGCCACCCCCACTTCTGCTCAAACCGTGCCCCCTTCCTCCGAGGACCCGGCAGTCCGACTCGGCGAACCATCCAAGCGTGAGACATTCGACAGCGCCACCGGAGGATGGATCTATGGAGACGACTGGTTTTATACCGTCGTGAGTGGTGGTCAATTACACCTTTATTCCAAAGGCACTCCGTATTGGAATAGTTGGTATACGCAACAACCAGCCATTAAGAACTTTTATCTCGAAACTTCTTTTACAATGGCAAATTGTGAAGGCAAGGACCGAGTTGGTCTGGCATTCAGGCTGACCAACAACGAATTCTATTTCGTCGGCCTGACCTGTGACGGCACCATCGGTTTGAGTCGATATAATGCCGAAAACGCCGTCGTGGAGGTGTTGGCGTACGAGACATCTGATAAGCTAAACCCCACCAATCAAGTAAATCGGATTGGTGTGATGGCAAATGGTTCCGACTTTCAAGTTTACGTCAACGGCAATGCCATTGGTCAGGTAAAAGATGAGTCCCTGCCGAATGCTGGCAGCTATGGTTTCGTCTCGATGTCTACTGGCACGACCAGCATGAAGACCTCTGTAGATGAGTTGACTTACTGGCAATTGCCCTAATCTTTTCCCGCCTTCAGACACCCTCGATGATACAATCGAGGGTGTTTTTTATGGAGGCACGATGAGCAACCCTTACTACAAACACCCTGAACTGGACGGAAACGAATTCTTGTTTCAGGCAGGTGAGCCAGCAGTATTATTAATCCATGGCTTTACCGCCACAACGTCTGAGGTCAGACCGCTCGCTGAATTTCTACACAGCAAAGGTTTAACGGTCAGCGCGCCTTTGCTGGCAGGTCACGGCACCCATCCAGACGACCTCAACGAGAGTAAGTGGCAGGATTGGTATCAAAGTGCTGAAACAGCTTACCTTTTGCTTAAAACCGATCACGACAAGGTTTGGGTCGGAGGGGAGTCGATGGGGGGTGTGCTCGCGTTGATGCTGGCAGCC
Organism: Anaerolineaceae bacterium; assembly: GCA_049657925.1. Lineage (GTDB taxonomy): Bacteria > Chloroflexota > Anaerolineae > Anaerolineales > Anaerolineaceae > Mesolinea. The sequence continues at coordinate 5,381 of JBASOE010000110.1, read as the reverse complement.
AACCATCCCGAAACTGTTGGTCTGTTGCTCTACGCCCCTGCCCTCAAAGCCCGTCGCGTATGGTTAGCACCACTGCTAAAACACCTCAAAAAATATATTAAGAAGGTCGAGGTCGGTCCCGATCTGGCTTGGAGTGGCTACAATGTCTACCCTACAAAAGGGATGGAGCAATTGTTAGCGCTACAGAAACAAGCACTCACCACCCTGAAGCGGGTCACCCAGCCGACCTTGATCGTGATGTCCAAGCGAGATGGCAGCGTGCCATTGAGTGTCACTGATCTGCTTAGTGACCAGCTTACCTCAGAGGATAAAGAATTCGTTATTTTCGAGGATTCCCCCCACGTGATCCTGTTGGCCAACCGACAGATGGAAGCCCAATACGCAACCTGGAAATTCCTCAGTACACATATTGGAACTGAACCAAATAGTTAACAAACCTTAACCCAAATCTTGGGGTAAATTATGCAAGTTCAATTGACGCTCTCCTATTGCAGTTGTATACTTTCAGTCCTTGCCCGAGCGCATTTTGCTGCGGGCAGTTGTTTTTGGAGCGTATTGTGGCAAGTAATGAGAATCAATATCCCCCATATGATCTGCACCAAGTTATCAGCAGCAAGCCGCTGGTCAGCCTTTGGCGTTTAATCAGTGGGTTTCATTGGCAATACATTGGCGCGACCTTCTTCGCAGGGACGTCAGCATTGGCACGTACCGGCGTCAACCTGTTCCTGGGCTATTTCTTTGATCAGATTCTGCTCAAACGGCAATTTGGTCCTAAGTTAATCGAAGCGACACTGATCTTCATCGGATTGATCGCTGGTCAAGCTCTCTCGTCGTTTATGAGCGGGAAATTATCCGCGCAGACCGCTGAAGGCAGCATGCGCCGTCTGCGGGACTATTTATTTAACCATATCCAGCGCCTGTCCTTCGCCTACCATTCGGAAACGAAAACTGGTGACCTGTTGGAGCGTGCTACTTCAGATGTTGACACCCTGCGACGCTTCTTTGCTGACCAGGCTATTGGCATCGGTCGCATTATCCTGATCTTTGTGATCAACCTGGTGGCAATTTACCGCATCAACAAAGAACTGGCTGGTATCTCTGTAGTCATTATCCCAGTTATTCTCGTAGTTTCGCTACTCTTTTTCAGGCAGCTTTCAAAATCCTACGAGTCTTATCAGGAGCAGGAAGCCATCCTGACTACAAACTTGCAAGAGAACTTGAGTGGTGTGCGCGTGGTGAAGGCCTTTGCCCGCCAGGACTATGAAATCGATAAGTTTGAAGGCAGTAACGTCGAGAAACTCCGTCGTGGCAAGAAATTGAACCTGATGAATGCTCTCTTCTGGCCGATTTCTGACTTGATTTGCGCGGCGCAACAGATCGTCAGTACTTATATAGCAGCGGTCATGGCAATCAACGGGACCATCTCAGTGGGTAACTTTATTGCTTTCGTTGGTTTGTTGGGTTGGCTGATTTGGCCAATCCGCAACCTGGGTCGCCTGATCGTGGACACGTCCCGGGCATTGGTTTCCTTTAAACGGGTCACTGACATCTTGAAGGTGCCCGAAGAGAACCTGACCACCGCTTCTTACCAGCCTGTGGGGCGCGTCGGGGGTAATATTGTCTTTGAGCACGTCGACTTTGAATACGAAAAAGACCACCCTGTCTTGCGGGATGTCTCGTTCAGCTGTAAAGCCGGCCAGGTCGTCGCATTGTTGGGCTCGACCGGATCAGGAAAGACCTCGCTGGTCAAGTTGCTGCCACGCTTTTATGATGTCACTTCAGGTCGTATATTGTTGGATGGCGTGAATCTGAACGAATACTCTCGCGATTTCTTGCGTTCGCATATCGGCATTGTTGAGCAGGAGCCTTTCCTATTCTCAACCACCATTCGCGAGAACATCACTTATGGTGTCAACCGCGTTGTCAGCCAGGAAGAAGTCGAAGAGGTTGCCCGCGAAGCAGCCATTCATGATGTCATCCTGGGCTTTACCAATGGATATGAGACTCTCGTCGGGGAACGTGGTGTGACGCTCTCAGGCGGTCAGAAGCAGCGTGTGGCTATTGCACGCACATTGCTGATCAATCCGCGCATTCTGATCCTCGACGATTCCACTTCTTCGGTGGACATGGAGACCGAGGTGCAAATTCGAACCGCTCTTGACAAACTCATGGAGCACCGTACCACCTTCATTATTGCACACCGCATCCAAAGCATTATGGATGCAGATCTGATCCTGGTATTTGACCAGGGAAAGGTGATTCAATCGGGCACGCATGAGGAATTACTGAGCCAACCTGGCGCATATCAGGAAATCTACGAAATTCAGACCCGCATTGACAGCGCTTTGCAAGAGGAAATTGACAATGTCAACCTTTTATGACGAGAACGAACTTGACGATAACGTTCCGCTGACTGGGAACCTTTTCAATCGTCTTTTGAATGTCATTAAACCGCACTGGCGCATCATGCTGGCCGGAATGTTGGGTATCAGCCTTGTGGCAATCGCTGACGCGGTTTTCACCTACCTGCAAAAGGAAATTATCGACCGAGCCATCCTTGCGGGTGACCAAACCGTGCTGCTGCAGCTCTTTACTTATTACATTTGGCTGGTTGTTATTCAGTCAGTGGCTGTATTTTGTTTTGTGTTTTTCGTAGGCAAGCAAGGCGAATTAGTGCGTTATGACTTGCGCAAACGCCTATTTAACCACCTCCAGAAGCTTTCGCTATCCTATTTCAGCAAGACTCCGCTGGGTTGGATCATGTCCCGGGTCACTTCCGACACCGAAAAGATTGGCGACCTGCTCACTTGGGGTATCGTTGACTCAACCTGGGCGATCGTGAATATCATATTTGCATCCATCTTCATGTTCGTGATTAACTGGAAGCTGGCTATTCTGGTGGTGGTGTCACTGCCGGTGATGATGTATGTCGCAATCAAATTCCGCAAACACATCTATTACCACTACCGTCTCTCACGTAAAGCCAACTCCAAAATGACTGCCTCGATGAACGAGAACATTACTGGTGTGCGTGTGGTCAAAGCCTTGCGCCGTGAAGAGAAAAACCTGAATAACTTCAAGATGCTCTCAACCGATATGTTCAACTCCAGTTACCGGGCAGCCTTCCTGTCTGCGCTCTTCCTGCCAACCATTCAGACCATCAGTGCAATTTCTCTGGGCTTGGTACTATGGCAAGGTGGTCTTTTGGTTGAAAACTCTTCCATTACTGTGGGTGGTCTGCAAGCGTTTATCTCCTACATCATGATGATCCTATGGCCTGTCCAAGATCTTGCGCGCGTTTATGCCGAAATGCAGAATGCCGTTGCTTCATCTGAGCGTGTATTTTCGCTGCTCGATACCATCCCCATGGTCAGCGACTGCCCCAGCACGATCGAGCTGACCAGCTTGCTTGGCAATGTCGATTTTGAGAATGTCTCATTCCATTACGAAGACGACGAGCCGGTTATTCGCAACCTGTCCTTCCACGTTCCACAAGGGGACACCGTAGCCTTGGTCGGACCCACAGGAGGGGGCAAGACTACTATTGTCAACCTGTTATGCCGATTTTATGAGCCGACCGATGGTGTTATTCGCATCAACAACCGCGATTATTTGGGTTTCAAACTTCAGGATATCCAATCTCGCATCGGCGTGGTACTTCAGACCCCACATTTGTTCTCTGGTACGATCCTCGAGAACATCCGCTATGGTAAGTTGGACGCCAGCGATGAAGAAATCGAGGCAGTCGCAAAATTGGCTGGTGCGCACGAATTTATCACCGGCTTCGAACTTGGCTATAAACAGGACGTAGGCGAAGGCGGTAACTTGCTCTCAGTTGGTCAGAAACAACTCATTAGCATTGCGCGTGCCCTCCTGGCAGACCCGGACATTTTCGTTATGGACGAAGCCACCTCCTCTGTTGACACCCTTACAGAAGCGCTAATTCAAAAAGGCATGCAGAAGTTAATGGAAGGTCGAACCAGTTTTATTATTGCCCATCGGCTTTCCACAATCAAACACGCTGACCAGATCATGGTCATCAACGCGGGTCAGATTGAAGAACAGGGCACTCACGAGACGTTAATGCGCACCAAAGGACATTACTACAACTTGTATACGCAACAATTCCGCCATGAACTTGAGACCGAATTGGACCCATTCACTTCTGGTGACAACGAGCCCAGCCGTAAAGAGTAAACACATGAAGTTAGCTGTCAACGCCTCCGCCCAACTGCAGGCATTGCTCGCCCGCGATTTGGTTCAAGTGGACCTGATCAAATGCCCGGAATGGGAGGGCATAGTGAATGACGCCAGGCAGTATGCACCGGTGTACATCCATTTTGAGATTGCGATTGGCAACGCCACTGTCGAAAAACTGGACTTTGAAATGATCAAACGCTTTCTCGGGTCCACCGCTACCCCTCATCTCAACGTTCACTTGGCAGGTAATGGATTGTTGCACTCCGACAAGTACACGGACCAGGTCATGCTACTCGATGCCTGGAAAGCCGATATTGAGTTCATCCGCAAGCATTTACCTGACACAATCATCGTTGCTGAGACCTTGCCTTACCTACCTTCGTACAGTGAAAACCGGATTGCCAACCAGAGTTGGATCATCCGCGAATTGCTCGAAAGCATGGATATAAATCTCTTGCTCGATCTATCACATATCCGTATCACTGCCGCCTACGAGGGCATGGATTACCAGGCGTTGATCGAAGCTTTACCTGTGGAACGCCTACGAGAACTGCACATCACCGGCATCAAGGCTTATGCCGGGTATCTGACTGATCATTTCGAGATGAACGCCGATGATCTTGCCTCTGCCGAATGGGCTATAAAACAGATCAAATCAAGCCAGTGGCGCGAACCTGAGATCGTCTCGTTTGAGTATGGTGGCTTTGGCGACGTGTTTGCCTGGAGATCTGAGGAATGGGTCTTGCGTGAACAAGTCCCTGCGCTCTGGCGAATGATCCACGCGAAAAACTGAACCTCTCGTTATGATTAGCCCCCGAGAGAATAATCCTTACATTCTCGTGTTCGAACTGGAATTTCACCTGCAAGGAAAGACTAAATAGAGATAATTTTCCTCGTTGTTATATCCTCGTTGTTATACCCCCTCAACGACTCAAGTGGTGTATAATTTATAAGTCTAACAATGAAAATGAGTGAGATGGATAACCTAACAACTATCGGAAGCGAAAGCGAAGCAGACTCAGACGACCAATCTGGTCCTGCAAGTCGTTTCAGCTGGTTGCTGTCCCGCACCTTAAACGCCATGTGACATAATCATGGCCAGGGTGCGGAATTAGTCGCCCCCTGAAATTCTCTTCCAAAACAAAAATAAATACTAAGCTGAGCGAGGTGCGCGATGATTT
>JBASOE010000109.1:0-24355 GCA_049657925.1 Anaerolineaceae bacterium | reverse complement strand
TTTTCACCCATCCGCCAATCACGACCCGATCAAATATTCGGCGGATTGACCCAAAGAGGGTCAATCTCTCCCTACACCGATGTTGATGTCGTAATCACATTGCAAATCATTCAAAGACACCATGTAGGGGTAGGCTTACTGTGCCTTTCCGTCCACCCCAAACTACCCATAGCGTAGCCGCAGGGGGTTACCACTGCGTAAAAACTCGATGTTCCTTCATTATTATTGTGATGGTCTTCCTGTCAATCCTTATGGGTCAAGTGCGGAGAAAAAATGGACGAGCCGATCCCCTCTCGCGTCTAAAGGGGCAGGTAGAGTGGGCTAATGCGACAACCCAGGCACCTACCAGTGGTTGTAGGCGTGTTCGGCGAAGCCGACCACATCGCCGAAATCAACGCGCTGGCCATCATTGCCGATGAAAAAACCCTCAAATCTGCCGAACATCTGATGGCAAGTGTTATCGACAAAGAGCATCTTAGTGTGGGTGGTTCGGTCGTAATGCGGGGTGAGCACGGCTTCAAAGCGTCCATCATCCGCCGCAAACTGCCAGGGTTGCATGAAGTCGGGCTGGTGGGTGATGCGCATCTGGTTGAGTTTGATGGTCTCATCGCCATAATAAACCACGTTCTCACTGCCGTGGGCCTTCTGAACATTACCAAAGCCGCAGCCGAGGTTGAAGCCGAACAGGCGTCCGTTGAGCCGCGCGCTGAGGCTGGACCAGAGCCATTCATGTGCAAACGGCCATACCCCCCGCCCCCAATCCATCAAACCAAAGGTGCTGGCGGGGTCAAAGGTGTAAGCCTGTCCGTCGAGGGTGAGGGCGATTTCGGCTTCGAGCAGGTTGATCTTCTCGTTGAAGTAGAACTCGTTGGGCTTGTCGAAGGGAGTACAGATGGTGATGGTGTCGCGGATGGTCGGGCGCAGGGTGACCTCAGCGCTCAACCGGTCGGTTTTGGCGGTCAGATGGTGCACATCAGCACTGGTTTCGAAACGCAGCAGGGCACCATTGCGATCGATGGTGAGGGTGGAATCGGCATGCGCACTAGCGGGCATGTGCAGACTGTTGAATGGCAGCGCAATGAGCAAATCTTTGGTGTAAAGGTGATTTTTGGCGGCATGGTCAAAGAGCATGATGTTGCAGTTGCCAGCATAAGAAACGTGCCCAATGGTGAGCTGCAAGCACAGGTTGTGGTCGGTAACCTGGTAGAAGTCCCACTCTTTCAGGCGCCAGGGGGCAGCGTGGACTCTTTTGCGGTCGTAGATGCCGCTGCCGTTGAGGGCGTATCCAGGCAGGGGACGGCCTTTAGGGTCAAGAATGTGATCGCCGGGCTTCAAGTGGTAAGGGGTGTTGGTTGTCACGATGCAGTCTCCGGTGGGATGGTAAGTGGGTTTGGGTCAGGCGACGAGTTCGATCTGGTTGCCTTCAGGGTCGAGGATGACACTTTCGTAGTAGCCATCCCCCGTTTGTCGCGGCTGGCTGACCACAACGATGCCTTTTTGGGCAAGTTCACGGGTTTTCTGGTCAACGGCTGCGCGGCTGCCGAGATTGAAAGCCAGGTGAATGTAGCCGAGCGACTTGAGGTGACTGACGGTGACGACGGAATCGGGGTGAAACATGATTTCCACCTGCGCTCCACCCTCGAAACTAAGAAAATAACTCTGGAATCCCGTGGTTCGGTTGTGATACTTGGTGTTGGCAGTCGCGCCGAGGTAGTCACAATAGAAGGCGCGTATCGCCTCGAGGTCGTCGACATACAGCGCAACATGTTCCAGCTTCATCATCTAATCCTTGACGTTGGTATGGAAGATGTCATCCCACAGCCAACTCGACACGCCGAAGCGCGTGTTGTGGTCTTTGAAGTGGTGAGCCATGTGATGTCGGCGCAGCTTCTGCCAATAACCGCCAGAGAACGAGAAGTGGTGAAGGGCGTAGTGGGTCGTGTCATAGGCGACATAGCCAAACATGAAACCCGCGAAAACAGCAGGCATCTGGGCTGGCAAGCCCATCCAGCGGCCAACGACCAGGGAGAACAGCAAGTAAACGAGCACGGCAAATGGCACGCTGACCGCGGGCGGCATCACCAGGCGGGTCTTGACACGTGGCTGAGCATGGTGGACGCCATGCATCAGGAACAGGACGCGTTTCGTCTTTTCGGAGGGGTTTTTGGGCGAATAGTGGAAGAGGAAACGGTGCAGGAGGTATTCGGTGGGACTCCAGATGATCAGCCCAATCAAGAAAGCGGCCAGAATCGACCAAACAGGCTTACCCGCGTTAAGGGTAAAGGCGTGCCACAAGGCGTAGCCAACCATGGGCAAAAAGATCACCAACACTACGATGGGGCTCATATGGCTGAAGGATTCGAGAAAGTCAGACTTGAACAATCGGATGGGGGTTTCTTGGTGATGATTTGGGGTTTCAGACATTTTTCCTCCACGAACTTGCGGATGGGATAATTATACGCTGGCTGGGAGAGGAGGAGTTTAGTTTATTTAATACAAAAGATAGGGTAAAATTCTGTGTGGATCTAAGAATTGGGGATTTGTTCTGGTTTTCCGCATTTCATAAACCCCCTCGGCATACACATGTTATTTTAGTTGTGAACCAGGATTAATTAAAGGTAAGAAAGGTTTGTTTCCAATCTAGGCAAAACAAGTTATTAGCTTCGTCAGGTGATTTAAGAAAGTGAGAGCTAGGTTATGAAGGTTCTAGGTTTTCGAGTCTCAAAAGACGATCCCACAATTGTTCATCCTGAAGATTTAGAAAAAAGAAAACGAACTCTTGAGAAGCAGGTCGAAGAGGCGGAGAAAGAGCTGTCTCAGCTTGAAACCAATCTTTCTCTATTAAGAAAACAGGTCGTCGAAACGGAAGAGGTATTGTTAATTCAGTCTTACGGGTTATATGAACCTCAATATAAATTTAAGAACTCAGATGGATATAAACAGAAACTTGATTCTGAACGAAGGAACCAGAAAGAATTAATTCATAAGAAGGAAGCTGTGTATGGCAACACAAACTGGACAGTTAATAATAGTAAAACTGAAGGCCGCAAGATGGTTAATGATGTCATGAAATTATTGTTACGCGCATTTAATAGCGAGTGTGATGAAGCCATTGACAAGGTTCGCTATTCAAATTTTGAGCAATCAGAAAAGCGCATAAAACAAGCGTTTGAACTTGTAGGTAAACTGGGTCGGGTTTTTGATATGAATATTTCGAAAAACTATTACCTTTCGAAACTTGATGAACTGCATATAGCTTTTGAATATGCGCAGAAAAAAGAGGAGGAAAAGGAACAACTGCGACTCTTGCGCGAAGAAGAACGCGAGAGCGCAATACTAAAAAAGGAGATCGAAGCTGCAAGGCAGAAACTAAACAAAGAACAACTGCATTATGAAAAAGCTTTGACAGCTTTAGTACAACAACTTGAAACCGCCACTCCAGAATTGCGAGAGGAAATTGTTAAGAGAATCAACATCACTAACGTGACCATTGAAGAGATACAAAAAGCACAGGAGGAAGTTGACTACAGGGAAGCAAATCAAAGAGCTGGATATGTGTACATAATATCGAATTTAGGGTCATTTGGGTCTAATGTGTTTAAGATAGGAATGTCAAGAAGGCTTTCTCCGGAAGATCGGATCAATGAATTGTCTGATTCTTCTGTTCCTTTTAATTTCGACATACATGCAATGCTTTTTTCTGACGATGCTCCAAAACTTGAAGCCGCATTGCATCGTCGATTTGCAAACAGCAAAGTGAACATGGTCAACCCGCGACGTGAGTTCTTCTACGCAACGATTGAAGAGATCAAAGAGGAAATACATAAGAATTATGACAAGATTGTCGATTTTATAGATGTCCCGCAAGCAGAACAATTTCATGTGTCTGTTAAAATGCGGGAAGTATTAACCCCAAATTAAACTTAACAAGCGATTATCCACTTTGATGATAACTGGTACTTCTGTATGATAGAGGACTTGACGATAGAGGACTTTAAACAAAAAATGATCCTGCTCAGACTCGAACTGAGAACCTAACGCTTAAGAGGCGCTTGCTCTGCCAATTGAGCTACAGGACCATTTAGTGTGCCTATTATAGCACTCGTTTCGATAAAAAATCTCTGGAAATCCAGAGATTTTTTCTCAGCTCCCCGGCGAGGACTCGAACCTCGAACCTAGCGGTTAACAGCCGCCCGCTCTGCCATTGAGCTACCAGGGAAAGCAAAGGTGGATTATACGAAGAACCCCCCAAAGTGTCAACTATTACGCATTGGTCAACAGTATTGTTCTGCTTCTCTTGTTCTACTTCTCTGCTTTCATCATCCAACCTTATTATGATAATAATTTGGACGACTTGTTCTGTCAATTGAGAGTTGCTCCTTTTTGATTTGCCAAACTCAATGATGGCAGGAACTCTCTCTATTCTCTACCTCTCTCTGTATCCAACGACTTTTGAAACGCATACACATTACCCGGCGGATTTGACCACACCATTCCACTGTGGTATTAATTTACGTCAAGACACTGCATCAATCGCAGTGAGGTTGTCTGTTAATGTTTACCCGCGATCGATCATTACTCGGTTTCTGCGCAAGTAGATCCGAGCACGCCAAAGTCGGGTAACAAGGGTTTGCAAAGGGAAACCTACAGAAAAGGAGTGTAATCTTCAAAACAAACGAAAACACATATTCCAGAAGAGATGCAAGTCAATCCAACCCATTAATAAGGAGAATTAGAATGAAAAAAATAACGTGGTCCCTTATCAGTCTTTTGATTGTAGCCAGCTTAGCCCTCGCAGGCTGTACTACGACAACTGCTACCCCTGCTCCGGTTGCCGAAACACCCGCTGTGGCAGACACACTTGCAGTCGGCATCGTCCTCCCAACCAAGGATGAACCCCGCTGGATCCAGGATGAAACCCGCTTTAAGGAAGCCCTTGGCACAGCTGGCTATTCTGTAGAAATCCTCTTCAGCCAGGGCGATCCTGCCAAGGAAAAGCAGAACGTTGAAACCCTGATTTCCAAGGGCATTAAAGTTCTCATCATCTGCCCCCATGATGGTGCTGCTGCTGCCGCCGCTGCTGAGACTGCCCGGGCTGCCGGTGTGAAGGTTGTGTCTTATGACCGCCTGATCCTCGACACCGAGGCTGTGGATTACTATGTAACCTTCGACTCCGTTGCTGTTGGTGCTGCCCAGGCGCAATACCTCGTGGATCATGCCACTGGCACAGGCTTACCCCTGTATCTGTATGCTGGCGCTTCCTCTGACAACAATGCCTTCCTTTTCTTTGAAGGCGCCTGGAACGTACTCCAGCCCAAGATCGCCGATGGCACCTTTGTGATCAAGAACTCCACAGAAGCTATCGCCCTCCAGGACAAAGCTACACTCACTCGTGATGAAATGGGTAAAATTCTTGGTCAGGTCACCACTAACTGGGACTTTAATGTCGCCAAGAACCTTGCTGAAGCCAACCTGACCGTTGCCACCGAGGCGGATAAGGGTGAAGTCTTCATCCTCGCCCCGAACGATGGCACCGCTCGCGCTATCGCCGATGCTTTCGCCGTTGATACCGCTGTGACCAAATACTGGGTCACCGGCCAGGATGCTGAAAAGGCTTCCGTTCAATACATTATTGACGGCAAGCAGTCTATGACTGTCCTCAAGGATGTTCGCACTCTCGTAAGCGATGCTATTGCGGCAGCTGTTGCCTTCCTCGACGGCAAAACCCCCGAGCAGACACACACCTACAACAACAACGTTATCGAAGTCCCCGCTAAGCCTTCAGCGGTTGTGACTGTGGATGCAGCGAACGTAAAACAGGCCATCGTGGATTCTGGTTACTATCCCGCCACTGATTTCACCGGTTTGCAGTAGTCTATAAAGCAAGTTAACTGATAAAATAGTGGCTGGGCAACCAGTCACTATTTTCTTAATCATTATAAGTATTCTGTTGCATTGTTGGAGTGAATGTTATGGAAACACCCATCCTTGAAATGAAGTCAATTACCAAGGAGTTCCCAGGCGTAAAAGCGTTGGATCAGGTTTCGTTTAGCGTGAAGGAAGGCGAAATTCACTGTTTGGTGGGGGAAAATGGTGCGGGAAAGTCCACCCTGATGAAAGTGCTCAGTGGTGTGCACCCGTATGGAACCTATACTGGCGATATCTATGTGAACGGCCAATTGCAAAAATTCAATGGCATTCGTGATAGTGAAAAAGCTGGCATCGCTATTATTTACCAGGAATTAGCACTCATTCCTGAGCTCTCAGTTTATGAGAACATTTTCTTGGGTAATGAAATGACGGATGGGCTGGTCATTGACTCCAATGAGACCATTAAGCAAGCCATTGAGATTCTGAAAAAGGTTGGTCTCAGGGTGAACCCCGAAAGCAAAATCCGCAGTCTTGGTGTTGGCAAACAACAACTTATTGAGATCGCCAAAGCGCTCAAAAAGGAAGTCAAGATCCTGATTCTTGACGAACCCACGGCTGCATTAAATGAGATGGATAGCGACAACTTGCTGAAGCTGATCAAGGATTTGAAGAAGCAAGGCGTAACCTCAATTTTGATTTCGCATAAATTGCGTGAAGTGCTCGCCATTGCCGACACCGTCACAGTTCTTCGCGACGGCAAAACCATCTGTACCTTGGACGCCCGGGACGGAAACCTGATTGAAGCGGTCTTGATTCGCAACATGGTCGGGAGGTCGATCGATAATGTCTTCCCCAAACGGGAACACATTAACCCCGGCAAGGAAATGTTGCGTCTCGAAGATTGGACCGCTCACTCCCCAAGTCTTGGGCGAGACGTGCTAAAGAAGATTAACATTAATGTGCGCACAGGTGAGATTGTTGGCATTGCCGGATTGATGGGTTCAGGGCGCACTGAACTTGCCAAGAGTATTTTTGGCAATACAGATCACTTCAAATTGTCCGGAAAATTGATTGTTGAGGGAAAGCCTGCTAAATTTAATAGCCCCCATGATGCGATTGACTCACATCTTGCATACGTCACCGAAGATCGCAAACGTGACGGATTGATTTTAATTCAGGATGTGAAACAGAACATTACACTTGCCAATTTGGAGAAAATCACAAAAGGTGGGGTGATTAATGAGAACGAAGAGATTGTTGTCGCGAACAAGTCCCGAAAGGATCTCAATATCAAAACCCCAAGCATCGAACAGAAGGTGCGCAACTTAAGTGGCGGCAATCAACAAAAAGTTTCACTGGGTAAATGGCTTTTTGTCCAACCAGGTGTGATGATCCTGGATGAGCCAACCCGGGGAATTGATGTTGGCGCAAAATACGAGATATATACGGTCATGAACCAGTTGGTTGAGCAAGGTATGAGCATCATCATGATTTCCTCAGAGCTCCCCGAAGTGCTTGGGATGAGTGACCGTGTGTATGTGATGTCTGCTGGAAGGATCGCTGGCGAACTTTCGGCCAGTGAGGCAACTCAAGAAAAAGTCATGGCCTTAGCAGTCGATTATTGAGGAAGGTTCCTATGTCACAAGAAATCATTCAAAGCGAAAAACCGAAAAAATCGTCAGCATTGCTTGAATTGCTGGGAAAGAACTTCAGCCAGTACTTCATGTTTATCGCGCTGGTCGCGATCATGACCTTCTTCACCATCACTACCGATGGCGTCTTTATTTCCTCGCGCAACATTAGCAACCTGCTTAACCAAATGGGATATATCGCTGTTTTGGCGGTAGGCATGACACTGGTGATCATTATCCGGCATATCGACCTCTCGGTGGGCTATCTGGCAGGCTTCCTGGGTGCGCTCGCGGCGATTGCGCTGACCCGTTGGGGAATGCCGGTCTATGTCGTCATCCCGATCGTACTCGTACTTGGTGTGCTCTCAGGATTGCTCACGTCTACACCTATTGCTAAATTAGGCGTTCCAGCGTTTGTCTCGACCATGGCGGCAGGACTGATCTTCCGCGGAGCGCTTCTGCTGGTTACCATGGGCACAGGGACAATTATCATAAGGGATAATACTTTTAATGCGATAGGTAATGGCTTCATCCCTGACCTGAAAGGGCTCAACCTCATTCCAGGCCATCATCATGTCACTCTGATTATTGGAGCGATTGCCATCATTCTCTATATACTAAGCGCCATCAGAAGTCGAAACAAGAAAATCACTTACAACTTTAATGTGTCTTCAACGCCACTTTTCATTTTGCAAATGGTCTTGATATCAGGGATTATAGGCTATGTTTCGTGGGTACTTTCAGGATATAACGGGCTATCATGGAGCCTGGTGATCGTTTTGGTCGTGGTTGGCATCTTCCAGTTTATCACCACCAAGACCCCGCTTGGCCGTCACATTTATGCGGTGGGCGGTAACCCTGAGGCGGCGGAGCTGAGCGGCATCAGCGTCTCCAGGATTACTTTTATCGTCTTTGGAGCAATGGGGCTGCTTTCTGCGCTCTCTGGCGTCATGTATGCTTCCCGATTGCAATCCGCCACTACCACTGCCGGCCTGGGTTTTGAAACTGATGCAATCGCGGCAGCCTTTGTGGGTGGGGTTTCTGCGTCTGGCGGTGTAGGCACAATTGTCGGCTCCATCGTTGGCGCGTTGGTGATGATGTCGCTCCAAAATGGCATGGCTTTGATGACTATCGACGCTTCCCTCCAATATGTCGTGCGTGGGGCCGTGCTGGTGCTAGCTGTGATTGTTGACCGCGCCACCCGCAAGAATCGCTAATTTGTTTCCCGGTCCTTATTCCCAGGAGGAGATCTTCTCGTCCTGGTTTTAATTTAATCCCGATTGTGTTAATCTATCCATACAATATATAAAGTTGTCGAGCAATTGATATTTACTATTAAAGCTGAACCCCTAACAAGAGATTGATTATTAAACAATAATTCTCTATGTAGGAATCACAGCACGCAACAAGGTCACCTTTATTTTTTACAAAAATTTGGTTAACCATTGAGTTTTCCGGTTTGACCAGCTTGGAGCGTTATACATAATAGAGAGTCATTAATAGTGAGTAATTTGGCGGATACATGAACAAGGATCTTGAGACAGACAAAGCAAAACCAATACAGAAACCTTTTAGGGATCTTTTTTCTGCCAAAGACAATGTCTTCAGTTTAGAAGAATTTAAGCATCTCTATCTCGAATGGTCTCAGCCAATCTATCGCTACGTTCTCTCTAGAGTACATAACCAAGCTGAAGCAGAGGATATTACATCACAAGTATTTGTTGCGGCTTTTGAAAAATTTGGGGTGTACCAGGAAGAGGGGCGATTTTTGGGTTGGTTGTTCAGGATTACTAAGAACAAGATAATAGATCACTATCGTCGGAACAAGAACATCCAAGATGTTGATTTGAAAGATGTGGAATTAATCTCCCACAATGGTAGAGCAAGCCAAGAACATTTCATTGATCTCCTCAGCGCGATTGGGAAGCTTCCCCAGGCTGACCAAGATTTGTTGCGGTTGAGATATGCGGCAGAATTATCCTTTCAGGAAGTTGGCCTCTTCTTAGGAAAAAAAGAAGACGCTACCCGGAAAGCGCATCAAAGAATTGTCAAGCAATTGAAAAACCTATTGGAGGAATAATATGGCGACTAATAATTTACAAAACCTTGAAAATACGATTTCTATAGCGCTTTGGGAGGCACCGCTTCTGGAAAACTCCACCGCTAAGATATGGGGTAAGGTTCAAACGACGATACTAAAACAGCAGTACGGTCACACGAAACGCACTCTTAAGTTGAATCCTTTGTTTCTTAGCATGATCACACTAACAGTGCTATTGTTAGTGGGAATAGGCCTGATGACACCAGGTAATGTCTGGGCACGTATCGCGCAATTCTTCTTGCCAGGCGTTGGACTTGTCAGTGAAGGCTCAGAAAACTATGTCTTGACCGATCCGGTTACCAAGACCGAGGATGGCTTTGTTTATTCTTTAACTAATTTTGTAAGCTCGGACACTAAAACCTGGGCTAAATTACGAGTAGAAGGCATAGAACGTGAAGAATTTGAAAGCTTGGCACAAAGTTCATATTTTGACCTCCCATTTGTCATACTTGGAAATAGCAACCGATTAGATTGTACTTACTGGGAAGCATACTTTAACAATGGGCTCATCATAGAATGTCAATTCCCAGCCTTAAAAGATCAGAATGAACCCTTTGAGCTAGTTCTGCCGACATGGCCAGCGCCGTTCTTGCAAAAAGAAATGAAACTGCCAATCAATCTCCGTGTTGCAACTTCGGAGGATATGGTAGTAGAAAGTGATTCTCCTACCACGAGTGAGACTTATCAGGGAATCTCGATGTCCTTACTTCAAGTGAACCATACAATGGAGTCTACTGTTTTTGTCCTTCACTTCGATGCTCCAAGCTTGGATGAAGTCGTTTTGCCCGAGTCTCTATATAATCTGAGAATTGAGGAGGCTAATGGATTTGCAGTTGAGATTCTAGATATTGAAACGGTCTTTCCTAATACAGGCCGAACAATTCTAATTAAAACTCGACCTGTCGCTCCTAGCACTGATTTACGATTTTCTTTAGACTCCATTGCATTAATGCACTCCGCACCCGGCCAGCTTGGCACAAAAATCTTCTCGATGACCATTCGAGACACTGATCTTGTTGGTGCGAATATACCGATAGGAGAAATAGAAACCGTATCTGATGTCGAGTTAAAGTTTGAATCTGCTCGCCTTGAGAAGGGGGTGGATTCTGAGTATAAATTAATATTTGATGTTGCGACATCGCAAAGTGTGACACACCTAATGCTTCGATGTGACCATCCCTTGTGTATCTCCGCTAGTACCTTGGGTGAAAAGCTGTTGACACCTGGCATACTCCATCCTTCTATTAGTCTGAGCACTTTGCCTGAGGACGAGTTTGCAGTATACCTGACAAGTTTAACAAGGGAAATCTCCGGTAGTTGGAATATTAATTGGCACAACTCAGAGGATTTGATTGAGGAGAATTTGGAGAAGGGAACAGATACAGCAGTTTATTCATCACCTCTTCAACTCCCAGTAGAAACAATGGATCAGAACTTGATACCACTTACTGACGTAGACAAAGACCTGGTATTCGTAGTGAAAGGGCTGCTTAAAGAAGGGTTCACGACTGCATACGGACAACCTGGTTGGGTCCATTTTTCTCATGAACAGATTGAATCTGAGGATAATGCTTATTATCAAAGTGGTCGCGTCTTTGGAGATCGACACTCAATTACCGAATGGTGGGTCTTGCTGGAAGAAGACTTGAAAATTGAGAAACGAATTTCCATTAGTAAATCAGCAGATGGTAAGGTAATTCTCGAGGAAGTTCAAATTGGTACTGATGTTTACAACAAAACATTAGAACTTAAATCCGAGGTTCCAGGATTCTCACTCATTCCACGTCCCGAATCGCTTGATCTGGATATTCAAAGGTTATCCGAACTGGATTATGCAACAATTGAATCTGTTGAGCACAACGGGAGACCCACTCAGAAAGTAACACTGGAATACAGATACAGTCAGCCAACGAATTGGGGTAATGTCCTGGAGCCAATTGTGAAGATTACCCAAGTCAATTTGATTGACGATCAGACTGGCACAATTGTTCAAAGAGTGACTTCTGTTACCTTCGTGGATGGTAATTCACTCACGATTTTTACCGATAATTACGGAATCCCCAGTCCGGTAAAAGAACTATCACCGGAAGCGAACGACCTTTTGGATTTGATTGAAGAACGAATTAGAACAGAAACGAGGTAAAAAAAATACAGAGTCAAAAAGTAAAACAAGATGGATAAAGTGTAATCAACAGTAGGTTCAGAATTAGACAGTTGGGAAGGAGATTATTATGAGAAAACGATGGATCTTAATAACAGCCGCTTTACTAATCACTTTGACGAATCCTGTTAGCGCACATCAGCCGTGTGCCAGCCAACAGGTTAAAAATTCTGACCAGGTTATTTCCACGAGTTTTGTTGACCTTCAAGAATTCTTTGAAACCAATTTCGAACACGCAAAAGGTGATTGGGTTCACCAAGTTGCACAATTTTCGTTGCCAAATAGTGTTAAACGCCAATATCCAGATGGGAGTAATATCCCTGACGTAACTATCCATGAAGTTTGGCTCACTAACAATGTGTCAGGTAACTACACGAACGGTGTTTACATCGTTAAGACTACAGAAGGCGAGATACTACAGTCGGTAGTTATTAAAGAGGGAATAGCATATAACGAAACATTCCAAGATTATCTAGAGCCGCTCGTACTCGTCAGTCCAAAAGAAGACCAAGCTATTCAATTTGACTTTGGACTTTCAAGCACCTTCAATAAAATGGAAGAAAAACTCAGTCAATTGTATGGAAAAACCACTAAAATTGACTTAGTTAACGATGTATTGACAACAATCTTCACAGCTCCTCCAATCCTTTCAGAAAGTGAGGAAATGGATGGAATAAGAATTGTCGAAATTAAAGCGGACAATTCATTGACGACCGGTATGCTGATAGACTTGAAACTTGTGGTTAAAACATCATCGTCTGAAATTGTTGAATACGATTTTAAGAACATTCGTATAGATAAAACATCTTTTCCGCCCGAAAGTGTATTAAAGAAAATTAGTGATTTCAAAGAGAAGATCTCTGTAGAGAATAATCTCAATTATTCGGGGACTTTCCCCGGAACTAATATTTCATGGTACACATCGAATGATGTTAGGGTCAAGAATTCGACAACTTTCCACAGTGAATCGGTTTCTTGGGCATCTACTGCTATCGGAACAATTGGGTGGACAGCCAGATCTAATCAAGTTCTCTGCAGTAATGTTGTTATAGACGGTGAACAATTTGGAGGTTATGCCGAGTACAATTCCATGAGTGCATTACAAGGATATGCCCTCTCGGAAACATTTCTAACGAATTGCGCAAATGGAAACGCGAATCGGACCATTAGAGTAAACACATATCACGAGTTCAAATATTCCTCGACTGGCGTTCTTAGACAATTTGATGCTGATGTGGCCATAGCACCATAATGATTCTGTAAATTACTGTTGCGATCCGAGAAAAGAGGAGTTGAGAACCATATCAACTCCTAAGATCTAATTAACTAGCCATGAATGCAGTGGTGCAAGTAACGAGATCAGCGGCGGCAGAGTTTCTATGGCTGAATGAAATTGATAAAATTTGAATGAGGTTATCCTCTATCCTTCGGATCCTGGCGGGAACACTCAAGTATCCGAATGCCCACCTGAGTTCCCAGCGACATTGGGTTTGGAGATCTTTTGGTAAGTGGATTATTCCTTCCTATTCTTTCTCCAAATTTATCGAAGGTTTGATCTGAGTCGTTGACGGCTTGTCGGGGGCAATTTACAATAACATCACACCATAGAAAGGGATCCCTCCGCATGAAGTTTTTAGCCCACAATCAAGAGATCTGTGACGGTTGCCGAAAGTGTGAAGAAGCTTGTTCGATGCTTTACTTCAAGGTTACCGAGCGCAACTACTCAGCCATTCGCATTCACAATAACTTCAATACCTATCACGCCAAAAAGTGCACCCAATGCGGCGAGTGTATCAACATGTGCACCGCCAACGCAATCTATCGCGACAAACAAGGGGTGGTGCGCATTGACAAGAAACTGTGCGTGGGTTGCATGGGCTGCGTGGGCTTCTGTACAGAGCTGGTGATGTTTTATTCGGACGAGCTACCCGTGCCCTTTAAGTGTGTGGCTTGCGGCACGTGCGTAAAGGCTTGTCCTGAACACGCCCTTGAAATCTTAGTCAGCAAGGCATAGGAGATGAAGATGGGTTCAATATTGCGAGAATACAGTTATTCTCCTGCCAAACTGCACCGCGGTTATGCCAACAAATCGCTTTACATCAATGTGGGCGACCTGAGCATCGTTGAAAAAGAAATCACTGAGTTCATGAAGGAAAAATTCGTAGGTGGCAAGGGCTTTGACCTGTGGTACTTGTGGAACGCGGTTACCCCTGACACCCAATGGAACTCCCCTGAGAACGAGATCGTGATGAGCGCCGGTCCCTTGGGCGCGCTGACGCAATATTCGGGCACTGGCAAGACCCTGGTGACGGCCATCTCACCCCTAACCGGCATTCCGATCGACAGCAACGCCGGTGGCTATTTTGGGCCGCTGCTGAAGCTCAGTGGATGGGACGCGCTTGAATTACAAGGCAAGGCCGACCAGGATGTGGTGATCTTCATCGATGGCAACACGGGCATCATCCGCTTTGAAGAAGGCGAAGAATACCCGGAAGAAACCCACCTGCTGGCTGAAGCGCTCACAGAGCACTTCGCTGAGGACGAAGCTGACAAGGTCAATGTGGCAGTGGTCTGCACCGGCAGCGCCGCCAAACACAGCTACATGGGCATGTTGAACTTTTCTTTCTATGACCCACGCCGTAAAACCTGCCGTTACAAACAGGCCGCCCGCGGTGGTTTGGGCACGATTTTGCGCGATAAAAAAATCAAAGCGTTGGTTGTGCGCTTCAAAGGCATTACTGGCAACCTCAATGACGTGGCTGATCTGGCCACCATCAACAAGATCGGTGTCAAATATCACAAAGAAATGCATGATCTGGATGAGAAACAGAACCGCATGCGCACCATCGGCACGGCTAACACGGTAATGGTGATGAACAGTTATGACCTTCTGCCCACACGCAACTTCCAGACTGGTGGCGACCCGGAGGCTTATCGCGTTGCCCCAGAAGTGTTTGTTAACCAATTCCTGACACAAGGCATTCATGATGGCTGCTGGTACGGTTGTACCATGGCTTGTGCCAAATGTGCCGATAACTTCCTGCTCACCAGCGGCCCCTATGCCGGTTCGCGCGTGACTGTGGACGGTCCGGAGTACGAATGTGTAGCTGGGTTGGGTTCGAATTTAGGCATTTTTGACCCGCAGGCCATTCTGGAAGAAAATTTCTACTGCGATACCTACGGCATTGACCTGATCTCGTTCGCTACCGGCATGGCCTTTGTGATGGAATGTATGCAGCGTGGGCAAATCACCCAAGAGAACCTGGGAGGGCTTGACTTGCGCTTTGGCAACAAGGATGCCGTGCTGGAGCTGCTGCACCTGATGTCACGCGGGGAAGGATTCGGGAAATTTGCTGGGCTGGGCATCAGAAGGCTCAAGAAAATCTTCATCGAGGAATTTGGCGCAGATGAGAAACTGCTCAATGACATTGGCATGGAAAACAAGGGTCTCGAGTATTCCGAATATTGCCACAAGGAAAGCCTGGCGCAGCAGGGCGGCTTCGCCATGACCAATAAGGGTCCCCAGCATGACGAGGCTTGGCTGATTTTCATGGACATGGTCAATAACCAGATCCCCAGTTTTGAAGACAAGGCTTACGCGCTGCATTACTATCCCATGTTCCGCACCTGGTTTGGGCTATGTGGCCTGTGCAAGCTACCCTGGAACGACATCGTGCCGGCAGACAACTACAAGACCAACACACCAGC
Source organism: Anaerolineaceae bacterium (assembly GCA_049657925.1). GTDB lineage: Bacteria > Chloroflexota > Anaerolineae > Anaerolineales > Anaerolineaceae > Mesolinea. The sequence continues at coordinate 8,883 of JBASOE010000109.1, read as the reverse complement.
TAAGGTTCCCGAGCACGTGCAGAACTACGTGGACATCTTTAACGCCGTCACCGGCAAAAACATCGACAGTGACGAACTGGTGCGCCAGTCGGAGCGTGTCTATAACTTCCAGCGTGTCTTCAACCTGCGCATGGGGCATGGCAAACGCAATGAAGATTATCCACCCTATCGGTCATGTGGACCCGTTTCGGAAGAGGAATATCTTTCACGCCAGTCGCTGTACGACGGACAATTAAGAGACAAACAAGGGTTTGACCCCAACCAGATGAGTTTGAGTGAAAAAATTGCCAAAACCCGTGCCTACCGAGAGGACCAGTATGAGCAGCTCATGGACGCGGTCTACAAACGCCGCGGATGGACCATGAATGGCGTGCCCACACAAGAACACCTGCGGGAGATCGGTATGGACTTGCCCGAAGTATTGGGGGTCGTTGAATCGAACCTATGATCAAAGTTAACACGCGCGACCGCGCCTGGCATGAGGGATTGACCGTGAGGGGACTGCTGGATGAAGAACAGTTCATCTTCAGGCACATCATTGTGAGGGTCAATGGCGAGTATGTACCGGAGGATCATTACGCTTCTACTTCGATCGCGGATGGAGATGACGTGATAGTTTTGCACTTGATTGCAGGTGGATGATGATAGACGAGCGTTATCAACGAAATCGCACCACAATCAGCGACGCCGAGCAAGAAGAACTGGCGCGGAAGCGCGTATTAGTGGTGGGATGTGGCGGCTTGGGGGGATATGTGATCGAATGCCTGGCTCGGGTTGGGGTCGGATATTTAAGGATCGTGGATGGGGATGTGTTCGAGGTCAGCAACCTCAACCGCCAATTGCTCAGCTCCGAGATGAACCTGGGCAAACCCAAAGTGTTGGCAGCTAAACACCGCGTGATGGCGATCAACAACCTGGTGAAAGTCGAAGTGTTTAAACAGCGCTTGAATGAAGAGAACGCTTCAGGGTTATTGGAAGGCTGTGACGTGGTGGTGGACGCGCTCGATAACATCCCCGATCGATTAACTCTACAAAAAGCCGCTAAAGAAGCGGGAGTCGTCCTGGTACATGGCGCTGTGGCGGGGTGGTGGGGGCAGCTCTGCGTAGTCCGGCCAGGTGAGAACCTGCTTAACAATTTATATGGGGAGTCACATGAAGAGCGCGGCGCGGAAGCCAAACTCGGAACTCCCAGCTTTACCCCCGCGATTATTGGTGCGATGGAAGTCGTTGAAACCGTGAAGTTGCTGCTTGGTAAACCGGGTTTGAAGGGCGAACTTTTGTTGGTAGATTTGTTGAATGGTACAGTAGACAGGATAGCACTGTAGTGAGTCGCTGAACCACCAAAACTGCGACAAAATTTCCTGGTGGAGTAGGCCGTTAACTACACTTTTTGCTTCATTGAACACCCTTGACAAAACTCATTGGATTGAATATCATATCAATATATCATGATATATAAATATCATCCTGGAAGTGTAAAATGCAAAAAAATCCGAACTTAGAAGCAATTCAACTCCAAGCCAAGTTGTTTCGCGGCTTTGGAGACCCCGCAAGACTGGCAATTCTGCAAGTACTTAAAAGTGGGCCCGTGACTGTAAGTGAAATCGTAACTGCAACGGGGATGAGTCAGTCTAATACATCCAACCACTTGGGCTGTTTACGCGAGTGTGGTTTGGTGGCTGCAGAACAGCGAGGTCGTTACGTTACTTACCGTTTGGGTGACGACCGCGTCGCTGAATTGTTAGCCCTGGGAGAATCATTGCTTGTGGACGTCGCCCAACATGTGTACGAGTGCGTTAATTACAACGTCAAGTAAGTTGCCCAGTTTACTCTTGAAGACCCGAGCATCTGCGAACTTTAGCTAACCCGCTGAAGTGGGGTTGTCAAGCAATCGCCGATGACCGGACCACCACCCACCAATCCCACCAGGATGTTCGAGCGGGATACAAAAAATCTTTAGAAGAGGTAAGTCAATGTTTCAAACGATAATTTCTGCGCTGGCTGTTTTTGTCTCAACAAGCATTGATTATGTCATTATCCTAACCATCATTTTGTCCCAGTCGCAAACCAAGAAAAATGAGGGGCATGTTGCAGGCGGTCTCTACTTGGGAACCGCTCTCCTGGTCATTATCAGCCTGGTGGCAGCATTTGTTCTGAATTACATCCCGGAAGAATGGATGATTGGTTTTCTGGGATTGATCCCGATCATTTTAGGGATACGGGTAGCGATCGGCAAGGGTAAAGAAGAAGAGGAAGAAGAGGAAGAAGAAGGGGAAGAAAAAGAGATCGTCGAGAAATTGGAATCACGAAAATCCACTCAGATGTTTTGGACAATAGCACTGATCACCATTGCTTCTGGTGGAGACAACCTCGGCATTTATATTCCCTACTTTGCTACGTTATCCGGAGCAGACATTGCACTTGTGTTGATTATTTTCGCAATTGCGACCGCTGTCCTCTTTTTTCTTGGAAAGAGATTGTCGACGATTCCATTCATCCATTCAACATTGGAAAAATACGAAAAAGTTATTGTTCCAATCGTCTACATTGCTTTGGGTATCTTTATTATGATTGAGAATGGAACTATCACCAAGATTTTGCAATTAATTGGAGGATAGATATTTGAAAGTGTAAGGCAGAGTCCCCATTTCGCGGTCGACTCCTCCAGGCGGGCAACTTTCAAACGTTACTGCATTTGCCCCTGATATTATTAAGCGTGTAGCAGATGCGCTGGTGGTTGTATCACCCATTTTTTGTTGCTGCTATTCTGATCGGTGGATTCTATTTTGGTTGCGCGGCTATTGAAGAATGGCATGTGTGTTTGGTGGTGGACCGGCACGACCAAAGACATTCTGCTCAATTCTTGCACCTCTTTCGTGAATTGGGTATGATATTAATAATCAAAGCCTGACAGGAGGAGGCAAAATCCCATGTCTGAAAACAAATCTTTCAAGCTCACCTATTCCACTATGTTCAACCCCCCTCAGGAACTGCACGACAAGTTCGACGCAGCCCTGCTTAAAGCCAAGGACAATTTTGGCAAAGAATACCCCATGATTATCAACGGCAAGGAACGATACAGCGAGGCCAAGCACCAGGCTTATTCCCCGGTTAATCGCGACTGGCTGCTGGGCACTTTCCAGAAAGGCAGCGCACAGGATGTGGACGATGCCATCGCGGCTGCCCGAAAAGCTTTCCCTGCCTGGCGCCTGATGGACTGGGAAGAACGCGTGTACCTGCTACGCAAATTCGCGGATATCATCACCGAGCGCATTTTTGACATCAGCGTGGTTACCGCCCTCGAAGTGGGCAAGAACCGTATGGAGTCGCTGGGTGAAGTGGCTGAGGCTGCCGACCTGGTGCGTTTCGCCTGCGACCAGATGGAGAAGGCACACGGCTTCGTTAACATGCTGGCTTCAGATCCGCTGGTAGGCTTTACTTCGACCAACCAGAACGTGCTCAAACCTTATGGTGTGTGGGCGGTGATCAGCCCCTTCAACTTCCCAGCTGCGCTCACCTTTGGGCCAGCAGGAGCAGCTCTCATCGCCGGCAATACCGTGGTGATGAAACCTGCCACAGACACCTCCCTGACCGTCACCCTGATGGTGGAAGCCATGCGCGATGCCGGCCTGCCGGACGGGGTCTTTAACCTGGTGACCGGGTCTGGATCGGTGATTGGCAAGGTGCTCACCGATCCCACCAAAGTGGATGGCATCACCTTTACTGGCTCGAAAGAGGTCGGCATGGGTATCTTCCACAAATTTGGCGAGGGCAGGTACGTCAAGCCGGCTATACTGGAGTTAGGCGGCAAGAACCCCACCATCGTTTCAAAAAACGCTGACATTGAGGATGCCGCGCTCGGTATTGTCCGTTCAGCGTTTGGGCTGTCAGGTCAGAAATGTTCAGCTTGCTCGCGCGTATTTGTGGAGAGGCCAGTTTATGATGAGCTTGTCACCCGTATCGCTGAATTGACCGAAAAACTCTCGGTGGGCGACCCCAGCCTGCAATCGACTTACATGGGCACGGTTATTAACAAGAAAGCTCACGAGGACTACCAGACCTTTGCGGCGGAGCTGAAAGAGGCTGGCAGATTGTTGACCGGCGGCGAATTATTGACCGGGGGCGACTATGCCAAAGGTTATTTCGTGACCCCCACAGTGGTTGTGGACGTGCCGCTCGAGCATCGCTTGTGGCGCGAGGAAATGTTCCTGCCGATCCTGATGATTGCTCCGGTGGATAGCATTGAGGAGGGCATGCGTTTGGCCAACGACACCGAATACGGTCTGACAGCGGGCTTCTTTGGTACGGACGCGGAGTGTGAGTGGTTCTTTGACCACATTGAAGCCGGCGTGGTCTATGCCAACCGTCCCCAGGGCTCCACCACGGGTGCATGGCCGGGATATCAGCCCTTTGGCGGCTGGAAGGGTTCAGGCTCGAGCGGCAAGAATGGCGGTGGGCTGTATTACGTACAGCTCTATATGCACGAACAAAACCGCACCTTCGTGCACCACGTATAAAGTATTGCAAAAATTCATCGCAATTGGCAAGCTAAACAATTACCAAGTGCGGTGCTGCCGCGGAGGAAGAAATGTTAAGAAAACTGGGATGGGTGTTGACGATTACAGGTTTGGCCTGCCTGGCATGGCTCATCTATAGTTGGTGGGTGAATCAACCGATCAACCCCTATTTCTTTTTGGGTGTGTTAGGTCTATTGCTTGGCAACACTTTGTTGCGCCGCCCGGATACGCGCCCGAGTGGCGATCCGGATGGTCTTGTCAGCCCTTCCATGCGCCGGCAGCAAAAAGAGCATAAATCCTGGATACAGAATGATCGCAAGTAAGACACAAATTTGAGGTCTTGAAAATGGCAGAAAAGAAAAATATTGAAGTGCTAAGTACCATTCCGCTGAATGAAGCTCAGGTCGACCGCATACGTCATGTGAACAAAGCAGTACGGCTGACGGTGGTCAAATATCGCGATGGAGAGGTAGCCAGCCCTGAACAATGGCACAAAACCGAGGTGCTTTTCACTGGCGGACGAAACATACCGACTGTTCAGGATGCCCAAAACCTGCGTTGGGTGCACGTGGCCTTTGCAGGGGTAGACGCCTTGATCAACACGCCGCTGATGGTTCAAAAGCAAGTCACAGTCACCTCGTCGAGTGGGGTGATGATCAGCCAGATGGGTGAATACGCCTTGATGGCGCTGCTGATGCTCGGGCATAAAATGCACGAGATCTTTCAATTGCAGCACGAAGCCAAATGGGGTCAAAACCTGACACCTATTGAATTGAGAGGCAGCACGGTGGGCATTGTTGGCTATGGTTCAGTTGGTCGTGAGATCGCCCGTCGGCTGCATCCTTTTGATGTTAAGATTCTGGCCGCCAAGCGCGACGCTTCGCAACCAGAGGATAACGGCTATGCCCCTGAAGGGCTGGGCGACCCCAAAGGGGATTATTTCACACGGCTCTACCCGATCGAAGCGCTCAAAGGAATGTTGGCGGAATGTGATTTCGTGGTGCTGGCGATGCCTTTGACCGCCGAAACCCGCAATATGTTCAATGCGGACGTCTTTAATGCCATGAAGCCAGGCGCTTTTTTGGTCAACGTAGCGCGTGGGGAGGTCATCAACGATGTGGCGCTTGAACAAGCCCTTAAAAGTGGGCAGGTGGGTGGGGCGGTTCTGGATGTCTTCGCCCAGGAGCCGTTGCCAGGGGACTCTCCACTGTGGGGCATGAAAAACGTCATCATCACCCCGCATGTTTCGGGGCTTTCCAGCCATTACGTGGACGACATGGTGCAATTGTTCTGCGAAAACCTGTCCAGATATCTCGCGGGTGAACCGCTTCACAATGTGATTGATGTCGAGAAAGGCTATTAGCTGGTTCTGGTAAAATAAAGACAGGAATAACAAGTAAGTAAGGAGACCTTGCGCATACTTCTTGTAGATGATGAAGACGATTTTTCGAGTTCATTATCGGAAGGTTTGATGAGCGAAGGCTATATCGTAGATATTGCTCAAGATGGCGAGAGCGCTTTGTACTTGTGCGAATTGTATCCTCACGACCTTGTGTTATTGGATCTAAACCTACCCGATGTGGATGGCCTCACACTTTGTGAGGAGTTTCGAAAAGTAAATCCAAACATATTGATATGCATTGTTTCTGCTCGAGGTGAGTTGCAAGAGCGGATCGAAGGTCTGGATCAAGGCGCTGACGATTATCTCTCAAAACCGGTTCACTTTGACGAACTTCTTGCCCACATCAGAGCTCTTACACGCAGAAATATGAATATAAGGACACCTTTGGTTGAGATAGGCCAATTGAAGTTAGATATGAATTTTCGATTATTATTCGTGGCCGATGTAGAGATTAAACTTACTACAAAAGAATACCAATTATTGGAGTATCTTGTAGGAAATAGAGGTCGCTTTATTTGTCCGGAAGAGTTGATCTTGCATATCTGGGGGGAAGAAGATGCCATGTTTTCGAATACGGTTCGTAGCCATATATCCAATCTCAGAAAGAAAATGAAGGAAGCTAAAGTTTCAAATCCCAGAATTGTTACAACCGTTAATAAGGGCTATTCTTTAATCCTGGATTAAAAGGATTAGCGGGACTTGATTTTATGTAGATTTAACATCGTCTCCACTATTATTTCTGATAGCTTACCAATGACCGAAAAACCGCATTCCATCATAATGAAACTGGCTTCAAAATACCCACTGCGTCGTCAGTTAATATTACTGATAGTAATTGTTTTTACTATTCTCGGTGCGATTCTATTTATCTCTCTATCGAAATTAACTCAGGCCTCAATCTTTCATGAGATTCCGATGGTTGAGATTGAGCCCATATATTCTGTTGAGCAGAATCCTGGAAATCCTACTGAAAAGTCTAACCCTACTATTCCTGTAGATTTAGAAAGTGTGCAATCTTTAGCCTTATTACAATTGCAGTCAAAGTTACAAAAAATACTCGGCATTACTGTTTCAGGCGCCTTAGCAGTTGGGTTGATTTTAGCTATCTGGCTGAGTGCGTTTATTACTACTCCTATTAAAGGTTTTACTCAAGAGATGTCATCGGTAAAGGGAGTTGGTTCTGAATTTGGAGGTGCTGCGATGCCTAGCCAAGAACTCTCGGACCTCCATTCCGCAATTGTTTCCAGCTTGGATCGTTTTGAGAAAGAACTTGATGATCAAAACCAATTTCTGATGGACGTAGCCCATGAATTTCGAACACCAGTAGCTTCAATTCGAATGAAAATAGACGTCGATACTAAGAAGTCGAGTGTGTCTCCCGATGATTTCTTCTCACTATGCCAAAGCGTTGATCGTTCCACTACCCGTTTGGAGCAATTGCTTGCCAAATTAAACAGCTTACCAAAATTAGGAAGCCACATCCAGGTTTCGGATGTGCGTCTTTCCACGCTTGTGACATAGACAATTGAATTGCTGTCTCCCCTTTCTCGAATGCAATCAATCGAAGTTGAAAATCAAGTAGGGTCGAATTTGTCTGTTCGGACGGAGCCGCTTTTCCTTCAAACAATAATCACAAATCTGATCGAAAATGCTATTAAGTACAATAAAGAAAACGGCAAGGTCATTGTTTCAGCTTGCGCAATTGAAGGAGGGTGTGAGGTTCATGTAGTCGATACTGGGATCGGCATCAGCCGAGATGAAATCGGGAAGGTTTTTAATCGATTTTATAGGGTTGACAAGTCAAGATCGAGAAAAAGTGGTGGTTCAGGTTTAGGACTTTCAATTGTGAAGACACTTCTCAATAGATTAGGTGGTCGAATTTCTATTCAAAGCCAATTAGATAAAGGGACTGAAGCGGTTTTTTTTATTCCAAATTATCAAGAGAATATTGAAACAAGTTACGATGAAAAGGAGAAAAATGAAGAGGTTTAGCGCTTTAACTTTTCGAAGTCTTGTACTACTAATCTTATTCATATCTTGCATTGGTCACCCTACCCAGCTGGTACATGCAATAGATAGCAATCCTGTTCCCGAACTAGAGTTGGGATTTGATTCGCAGACAACTTGTAATGTTTTGTTAGAACCTATACGCCCTGGGGGTTGGTGTAACATTCTTTCTGTAAATTCACAAAAAGTGTAGATCACGGTATCCTTTCAAGCGTTAGACCAATAACCAAGAAAGGATGAAAGCCATGATCTACGGAAATGATTGTACCTTACCAAAAGAATACCTAGAGCAATTTATCAACCAAGGATTAGAGGGATTGCCAGACCTGATACGGGTAATGGTGAACGAAGCCATGCAGATAGAAAGGGAGAATTTTCTAGGCGCCAAACCATACGAACGCAGCCAAGAGAGACAAGGTCATGCCAATGGCTACAAACCCAAGCGAGTTAAAACACGTATCGGAGAAGTCACCTTTGATGTTCCGCAGGTACGAGAAGGGGGATTCTATCCACACTCGTTGGAAAAGGGAATGCGTAGCGAACGGGCCTTATTACTGGCATTGGCAGAGATGTATGTACAGGGAGTGTCCACGCGCAAAGTGGCAGCTATTACTGAGAAGTTATGTGGCACACAAATGAGTGCCAGCCAGGTTAGCCGGGTAAGCAAACAGTTGGACGATGAACTGGAAGCATGGCGAACCAGACCCCTGGGAGAGGTGGTTTATCTTTACGTGGATGCGCGTTACGAAAAAGTGCGTCAGGCAAAAAACGTGCGAGATGCGGCCATATTGATCGCCAGTGGGGTCAAAAGGGATGGTAGAAGGACAATTTTGGGGATTTCACAAAACTGCGGGATACGCTTGCGGTCAAGATCCATTCGTTACTTGTGACAATGACTATACAAGAGGCAGGTTGTATTCAGGACCCTATGGAGTTTGCAGTTCTCCTCGTTTTCGA
>JBASOE010000108.1:0-3872 GCA_049657925.1 Anaerolineaceae bacterium | reverse complement strand
TGCGCAGGAGGTCGCGAAATAGTTCTTGCCCAGCGAAGTCAAGCCCGTTGATTGGTTCATCCAGCAGGATCAGGTCCGGGTCATCCATCAAGGCTTGGGCAATACCAAGCCTCTGGCGCATGCCTGTTGAATAAACGCTTACAGGACGGTGGTCTTCCGGGTCAAGTCCAACTTGCCGGATAATCGATTTGATTCGATTCCCATCCGCCTTACCATTGATGAGAGAAAGCAGATACAAGTTTTCAAAAGCGTTTTCTGAAAGAAGCAGCCCAGAACTTTCAAAATGGATCCCGGTAGATTCCGGAAATTCAACCTCAATGCCAACTTCCTGACCAAAAACCGTTATCTTGCCTTTATTCGCTTTTATCAAACCACACAAGATACGCATGAAGACTGTTTTACCGCTGCCATTCTTACCGCAGATGGCGATGATCTCCCCACGGGAGGCCGAGAAGTTGATCCCTTTTAGGATCTCACGATTCTTAAACTGTTTATAGACGTTTTCAGCTTGGATGATTGTTTCACTCATCATATATTCCTCGTTGGTTATTCCTCGTCAGTTTTGACCGGGAAATCTTGTTTACGGTAGAAATAAAGGCTAAGGGGAAGAAGGATGATCAAGAGAACTCCCCAATAAATAAAAGGATAGTGCAATGTTCCTGGTGCTCGGGTGCGATAAGGGATTTGTGAGAGCAATAGGTTCTGAATGATGGGTATGGATTGCAGCAACCGTGCTGTGTTCATAAAAACTGAGGTCAAGCCTAAGCTCGAGAGCAAAAATAGTTCGATAATGAGGTATCCCACCAGTCGTTTATTTGACATGATGTTCAAGGTAAAGACAGACAGCCCCAAGGTGAAGAAGCCCAAAGACAGAAGCCCCCAAAGCAGGAACAAGACCTGTGAAAGCCCCATCTCCAGAGGCAACCAGGCTGGTAAGTTGACCCAAACACCATTGGAACCAGTCGTCTCGCTCCAAGCGTTGGAGGGTGCGTAACCGTTGATGATCGCCACCAGATAAAGACCTGCCAGGACGATGAATGTGAAAAGTATAGCAGTTATAAAAAGGAACAGGACCTGAAGCGCCCAATTGTGTTTTCGTGACCCGAGGCGGAATAACGCGATCTGACCAAAGCCAGTTTCAGGCTGCATCGTACTTACAAAGACCAGGTAAGCGTTGGCGATAAGCAGGCTCATCACATAAGGATTGCCGATCGCAACGAACAGAACATCCCAGGCATTGACCGCATTGGTTTGCTGAATTCCCAAGACCTCTGCGAGGTTACCTTGGTTTGCAAGAAATCGTGAGAAAAGTACGCCTACCGCGAGGATAATCACTAGCAGAATCAAAGCATAGGCGGGTCGGAACGTCCGTTTGACAAGTAGATAGAACCTGGCTGCAAAACTGGCCTGTTTGAAGACCAGTTCCTTTTTCCTGATTTGCTTGGTCCGCAACGAGACAAGCCTTGTGTTGCCTTCGAAGACAGGCTTATTCTCAATCACACGGTCGCGTCTACCCAACCACAAAAATATGATGATGGAAGCAGCAATTACCACTCCTGGAAGTATCAGAAGTGAAGGTACTTCCTGAGGCGTCTTGATCAGCTCCATATCCAGTGAACCTTGCATCAGCATGGTACGCAGAGGCGTCAACGCATCCGGTAAAGAGCGAGTGCGTTCTGCAAAGAACTGCAGACCATTGAATAGAATCAGGGGGATACCGAGGGCAAAAAAGCGGTTATTGACGAGCAGACTTGAAGCCAAGCCCAAGGAAGAAAATGCCGCACCAACAAGAAAAACCAATCCCAGAATCATCCAGATAAAGCCATCCGGGTTGTTAAAATAAATATGTCGTAAAAATCCACTGGGGGGGCGAAGGGCCATCGTGTCCACGGAGGGATGATTCAATGGAGCTGTCGTGAGAGCGCTAGAGATGATGTACATCAAAACTAATGGCAAAACAGCTGCCAGACCGCCAATAGTTGCATTGATGACAGCCTTGGCGGTCAGATACTTGCGGAAGGGCACTCTGGCCAGCACCTGATTGAGATAGCCCTGCTTTCGGTCGATGACCAGAGAATCCGCGAAGGGGAAAGCGGCTATCAGGGCTATCAGCTGCGGGTAGAAACTACCCGAATAAACCCCATACCAATTGTCAATAAAGGACCTTTCGAAAGGAACACGGCGTTCGAGTGAACTCCAACCTGCGTATAGGATGATCGCAGCTAAGATCAAAAGGAAGCTGAAGCGCTTGGGACTGATTGCCCTGCGTAACTCCTCATGCCAGACAGCCGGTTTTCTCAGTTGATTTGATATTGTGCGCATCAATTAATCCCTCGAGCAAGATAGGCTTCCTTCAACTTGCGTGCAGCATTATCGTAAAGAAGTTGAACATCAATCGGTAGCCTTTCGTAATATTGATATGCATAAATGTCTAAATCCCGTCCTTCTTGCGAGGTAGTTAATGTACTACCATCGGTAAATTTTTGAACCGTTTGCCAGGATATAAGTTGTCCACTGTTCCAATTGAAACGTTCGGAAGTTGCAGCTTCCGTTTGACGGACATCGCTTTCAGTGTTTTTCTTGCCGGCCAGTCCTATCATGTTAGTCTCCACTTCCAAAACTCGATTATCTGCACTTCCACTCAACCAAGCCTTGTAACTAATTTGCATTTGATATTGGTTCATTTCTTCTGATTCGTTTATATAGTTATGAAAAATAATAACATTCAGGAAGTGGCTTTGAATCTGAAAGAAATACTCAGGCAAGTCCTCGTTTAAGAAATAACCACGATTACCAGGATATGTATCTATTTCCTCAGGAATTGTTTCATTTCTTTCAGTGTTAAGCGTAAACGTTCCATTTTTCCCATCTGCTAACATCATGCCTAGTATGACATTATTTCCGGACGGATGATTAAAATTACTGACAAAAGCTGTATCGAAAACCTCTCTAATTCTGTAGGTTAATGGATCGTCAATGTATATCCATACCTGTGCTGAGCCGTTTACAACTTTTGAAGCGTACCATCCTTGATTAGTGATTCCCGCAAGATAACGCTTTTGGATGACCCGAAGCATTGGTCTTATTTCATCCAAGGTGGTTGCTGGGTTACTAACCGCGTAAGGTGGGTTTTCCTCGAATAAGCCCGCTCCAGAAGATGAAATCTCATTGACTGTCGTAACATGGGAATCGAGGCTATGTTGGATCGAGACAATAGGGGTCGGCAACGAGTGAATCGGAACAGGTGCATCATAAACTTTCCTATTACATCCATAGACACAATTTAATAGCGACAATATTATTAATAGTTTTCTTCTTATGTTCATTTGTTTTCAATCAAGATATTCACGATGACAATATGCAGTCATCGTGAATATCAAATCAGATAACTGTTGAATTAGACTGATTGCTCTAGTTCCTCTCATTTGGTCTACAGTCATTCCAATCCAGACAACAATGGTCAGGCCATCCTTGTACTGCACAATGGCATGTGTTGTTCGGACAATCCCAATAGTCAGTCATATTGCATGCCGAGTCATAAACTCCAACTACGCCCTTTAAAGTACTATTGATGTTACGACAATATAACCCGGAAACTCCAGGCTTACATCCGCTACAGGTACCGGGATATGTTCTACAACTTTGTGCATACAAAATGGATTTGGTTGAAGAAGCATATACAGTTGTGATGGATGCAACTAGCATTAGAATGCATAAAACTGACACGATTAATGTAGCCTTTTTCATTTTCGACCTCCTGCCTAATTTGAAATAGATTGTTGCCAATTCACCGCATTTATGGTTTTGTGAATAAGTCGGTGTAAAAGGTGAGCTCTTCTTGGGCTAGTTTCAGTTCATTTTCTATACTTTTT
>JBASOE010000107.1:0-51223 GCA_049657925.1 Anaerolineaceae bacterium | reverse complement strand
GCACGTTGACGCGCAACTTTTGCCAAAGCGGTGATGTTGATTGGTACCGATTGGATACATCCGAATGGTTAAACTACATGGTGAGTACCACTCCAAAAGGTTTGACTGGGGCTACCGTCAACCTGAGCGTCTACGCCGAAAACGGTATTACCCTGATCAAAAAAATTACCACAACAGGCTTATTCAAACCCACTGATTTGTTATTCAACGCCACCGGACAACCTTATGTGTACATCAAGGCAGAATCAAACACTCTAAATCTGGCAGGAAACCAAGTGCAGTACTCGATAGTGGTAAAGCGCCAATACATCAATTGGCTGCCCCTGATCGGACGTTGATGGCGCTCTACATTTTTAATCATCGAATTTTGTCCATTTATTTCCCTCAAGGAACAGTATAATTTACTCGATGGACACTTAGCTCTAACATCTTGGCTTGTTTCTTAGGAAAAACAATGAAAAGACTCATCTCAGTTTTTCTAGTGACCATCCTCTTGTTTAGCAACATTTCATTCCATGTGCCAGCAACAGTCCGTTCTCAGGGAACCCCTGAAGACCCAAATTTAGCTTACCCAATTGATATACCGGGAGGGACTATGCCTTCTGCAAGCATCCCTGTGGACTCGCCTATCTATACCTATCCAATCGAGGGCTTAGAGCCCCCAAGCATGCCCATCCCTAGTGAGTGGCTTGAGCCAGACGAATTTGAATACGACTCACCATTACCCCCTCCTGAGTTTGTTGAAGTTCTCCCCCTTGAAATCCAATCCGAGCCTGTAATTCCAGATCCTATGATCACGTTTAAACTGGAACCGGTAATTTATGTTCAAGATAAACCAATAACGTTGAGTTTATTATTGTCTGAATCCGCGCGATCCCAAGTTTCAGGAAAGGTGTTAAGGCTAGTTTTACCTGAAGGATTAGTACCGACTGATGAGCATTACGCGTCCCTGTTGAGTCCAGATGGATTATTGTGCATTCCATTGCAAGTTTTTCCGGGTTCAATCTCTTTTCTACAAACGGTTACGGATTCTGAGCTTGGATCAGAAATTTCCATTATTGTTGAAATCCTTCAGGATGAGGTTGCGGTTTTCGCTGAGGTATTGAGCTTACCTACACAAGGATATCGGTTGAACAGTGAACTTCCTGGCCACATGCAAGGTGGAATATACATACAATCTAATGATCAGAATATAGTTGACAATCTGCTTTTCTATTCAGGTGCATTACGAAGTCAGAGCATACCTAATCATTCGCTTTCTCTCAATCCTGTAGAAATCCTGGCGGTTGATCCCATTACCGGTACTAATGTAGAAGTATTTGAGCAACCGCTTCAGGTAAGTCTTGGCTATTCGGAAGGAGACTACACTCCTGAAGAGGAGGAGAATATTCAGGTTTTTTACTATAGTGAACTTTATAAGGACTGGTTTCCGATCGAGACAACTCCTGATCCAGATGCAAACATGGTCCACTTCCAGACAGATCACCTGACCGTGTTTGATATCAAAGTGGCGAATTGGCAATCATACATTCCGCCCATCACGCAGAGTTACGAGGTGTCAGCCTTCACAGGAGCTTTGAATTACTCCTATCCCCTCCAGACTTTTGCTGGACCCGGTGGACTTAAGCCTGAGTTATCTCTGAACTATAACAGCCAAGCCATTGACCAGAGTATTGCTTATACCCAGGCTTCCTGGGTGGGTGTGGGTTGGACGCTGGAAACCGGGTCCATAACCCGGGACATGCATGGCACAGATAATACGATGAACGACGATACATTCTTTCTCAGTTACAACGGGATCAGTCAGCGATTATTACCGATTTCACAATCCGGTCAAGTTGTTTCATATCGTTCCCAGGAGAATCCCACAGAAAAGGTAACCTGGGATATGTCGAGTAATCTCTGGGAAGTTCGTACTGGTGATGGGACGATCTTTACATTTGGCGGACCAAGCGCGGTCGCAAAACTCAAACAAGGTGCCGGATGTGCACTAACTGAAAACGACTTGAATCTCACATGGCAATGGGGTTTATCCAGTGTCCGGGATCGGTTTGATAATACAATCACTTATGATTACGTACCCCAAATAAAAGGAATCAGTGATACCGATGACCCAAATGTGGATGTATATTGTCATAATCATATCGGTTTGACACCTGAGAGCATTCAGTATGGAAGTTTTGAAATTCGTTTTATCACTGCTCCAAGATATGATTTCCGCTCATCCTGGCAACACAGGGATTCAAGAGTTCTCTTTTCCCGTACTAGATTAGACTATGTTGATTTGCTTGTGAATAATTCGATCGTTAAAAGCTACATACTGAGATATGCATCGAATACAGAAACAAGCAATGTAATTTATCCTAACTTTAAGTGGCAAAGCACATACCTGACCTCCACCCTAATCTCTGTTCAGGAGGTACAGAATTCCGGCTCCAGCCCTGTTGAAGGGTACAAACCGATCACATTCTCATATTCTGTTGACCATATGCATTTAGACGAGGTCACGAACGGGTATGGTGGTGTAGTCGAATTCACTTATGAGCCGAAATATCAGGCAGATGACATTAACAAGGATGTAAGGTCAGCCAGATGGTGTTTTGGGGTTGAAGGGTGTCCTGGTAATAACCCTCAAATGACAACCTATTGTGTGTCGGATTATCCAGATGACGACTGGTTTGGACATCTGACAGATGTCAATTGCTATCCGAGTGAATACAATGGGAACCTGTTGTTAAAACATAACGGCAGCATTCCGAGTACGGCATTTAGACCTTTCCCAGAAGCGATGATAAAACCTGGTGGTCGTTATATCTTCTATGGCATGGCAAAAACTAGCAACGAAGGCTATGGACCGAATACTGAATTTGGCATGACAACAGGCGTTCCTGTCTCCTCTTCAACAAACCCGATTACTGTTCCAACCAACTTTATGTCAACGCCATCTGGTTCATGGGTATACGGGCAGGATTATCTGATCATGCCTGCAGAATACAACTTTGATAACGTTCGGCTATATTTACTAAACCAAGGAATTCTGATTAAAGACCTGCAAGTTCAACAATTCATTACCCGATATGTCGTTAAGAATCGAATCGAAACAGACACAATTACCGGCAAATCTGCAACCTGGACATACGCTTACCCCACCGAGGGTTTCCAAATGAACATCGGGAAAGGCAGCAACCCATATACCAAAACGAAGCTGGAATACCGCGGTTTCAGTTCTGTAACCATCACCCAACAAGAGAATTCCAGACAAGACAATCTAGTAACAGTGCAAACCTTTAATCAAGATGATTTATTGAAAGGAAGACTGATCAGTGAAGTCACCAAGGATAATACCGGGCTGTGTTACTCACAGAACCTGTATACTTATGAGACTTCAACGCTCTTTCCATATGCTCAACTGATTGGTCTGAATACTTACACAGATCTGGATATCAGTTGGATAAAGTCTGTTGGTGTCGAAAAACAGAGCTTTAACGGCGCGAACTGCGGTAGTTTATCAACAAGTGACCATCTTGGCACTCAAGAGGTTTATGCTTATCCGTCGGCTCAGGAATATTGGACGAGCTTGAACGGCAATCCACTCTCCGTCAAACAGAGGGTTTTCAATGGAGATGGTTGGGTTGATGAATATTCAACCTGGTATGAATATGAGCCCTCCATAGAACCAGCCATAAACGGAAAAACCTTCTTTTTTAGTGGCGATGTGAAAAGCGCAAGGGTGAAAACTTGTACTTCGTGTAGCTGCAGCGGCGCTCTGTTAGCTGAAACGTTTTACTTCTATAACACCAACCGGACCTCATCAAGCCAGAAAGTCTGGACCAAGGGTCTGGAAACTGTTAGGGAGTACAGTCAAACAAATTATACCTATCACACGAATGGGGGTGTTGCATCTATAGTGGAATGGCAAGGTTTTGCGACAGCAGCAGCAAACCCAACCGGAACACCTCGAACAACTTCTTTTACTTATGATGTGGTCTTTCCAAGCCAGGTAACCCAGGAAGTCATCAGCGCCAACACCACAACCTTTACTACATCGACAGCCTATGATCCAAGATTTGGGCTTCCCATCCAGGTGATTCACCCGAATGGAGCCATGGAATTTGCTGTGTATGATGGATTGGGGCGTACCATACGAATATGCGCCCCCGATGATGCGCCGGATTACACCGCCTGTTCAACAGGAGGACAGTTTACCCTGAACATCACGTACAATCTAAACCTTCTGCCTTCACAGATCACTATCCAGCGCAATAGCATGGCCAGTATCCGCATGGAATATACCGGTTTTGGTAAGCTGGCAACCAGGATGATCCTCTCAGCCAGTATTAATGGCAGCCTGACGGATTGGGTCGAAAAGACGTACGTTTATGATGGTCTGGGTAGAATCAACCAGGAGACAAACGCTGGTCTGGCAAGTACTACTTTGTATGATGCCCTTGGCAGGTTGATTACCACAGGGCGGTCCTCCGGCAGTTCCTTCCAGGCTGAGGCCACTTATGGCTACACCCTCGAATCGTTTGGCAGCCAAAAAGTATGGAAGACCGCGGTCACTGATGCGAAAGGTGGTGTTTCAGCTTCTTACACGAACGCCAAAGGTCAGGTGATACAAACATCCCTGCCGAGCGGGGTCGGACCCTCCGTTCAATTTGGTTATGACTTGCTTGGAAGGCTCACCCAGACCGTTTACGGGGCATCAACAACTACACTTGTTTACAATCCAGCCGGTCAGAAGACCCAGATGGTTGACCCAGATATGGGCACCTGGAACTACACGTATGACGCCCAGGGGAACCTCATCTCCCAGCAGGATGCCAGGGGGAAAACCACCACACTTGCGTATGATACGCTCAACCGACTGACTTCAAAGACTTTCAGCGATGGCTCTCCTGCTGTCTCTTTCAGCTATGATGCCTATGGAGATTTGGGTTACCGGACGGGCATGACCGACTCAACCGGTTCAACTGCTTGGGATTATGATTCCAGGGGTCGTCTCATCCAGGAAATAAAAACGATATCAGGTCAGACGTTCACCACCCAATGGGCTTACGACAGCGCTGATCAGTCGGTTTCAATGACTTACCCCAGTGGTGAAGTGGTCAATGTCGCGCATTTACCGCAAGGCGGGGTGGATTCTGTAAGTGGTTACCTGACAGGGACGCAGGTCAATGGTAATGGACAAAAAAGCCTTTTGACATTTGGGAATGGGACGCAGACCAGTTTCAGTTACAAAGACTGGCTCGCGGATGGAAGCAGGCTGGGCACCCTCCAGAGCGGAAACCCAGCTACGCTCATGAACCTGAGTTTATCTTATGACGCGGTTGGGAACATCACTCAAATCACAGATACCTTCAATGCCGGGCAGCTACAATTCTTCACCTATGATGTGATGAATCGCTTACAGGCAGCCAGCACCAATGCTGCAGGGCAGGGTCAGTATTCACAAACGTATGCATATAACCCGGCAACTGGGAATCTTAGCAGCAAGAGCGATGTGGGTGTTTATAGCTATTCACCCACCCACCCCCATGCCGTATCTCAAGCTGGAGCGAACAGCTATGGTTATGATCAGAACGGCAACATGACCAGCCGAACGGTGAGCGGGGTGGTTTGGACATACACCTACAACGCCGAAAACCAGCTTACTGAAATCAGAAAGAACAACCAGATGGTTAGCGAATATGGCTATGATGGCGATGGCAAGAGGGTTTGGGCCAAGGATTATGAAGGCTACCTTGCCACTCAGCCAAAAGTGACCAGATACATCGGCAATTACTATGAAGTCCGGGTTGAGGGTTATAGGCAGTCTATCGGAGGGGGGTCTGGTCAACCATGCAGCGCACCTTTGTATTGTACTTATTTCCCAATAGTTGCTAACACGATAGTACAGGAGATCAGTTACTACTACGCGGATGGTCAGCGCATCGCGATGAAGACCAATGGGGCGGTGAGTTACCTGTATGGTGATCAACTGGGCAGTACTTCCGCTGTGGCAGATATAAATGGAAACCTGGTCAGCAGAACACTATATCACCCCTGGGGAACTACCCGAAATTCACAAGGGACTAACCTAACCGATTATGCTTATACCGGTCAGATGCAGGAAGAGGATATCTACTTCTACAATGCCCGTTATTACGACCCGCAATTGGGCAGGTTCATGCAAGCGGATACGATCATACCGCCCACCCAAGGTATTCAAGGCTTTGACCGGTATGCGTATGTAAACAACAATCCGCTGAGGTATACAGATCCAAGTGGGCATTGTATTGGTCCTCTCCTCGTAGTTTGCTTCGTGGTTGGAACATGGATAGTTGAAAACGCTGCGATCGTCACAGCTGTTGTACTAACTGGGGCCATAGTGTCATATGTCGGTCCGAGTAATCCAGACCCTGCGTTGACAAATGATGAAGTAGCGTCACATGAAGCCTTGAATCAAGCAAACATGAATGCCTTAGCTTGGTTGACTTTAGGAGAAGCCACTTTACAATTTGGTCAACAGTATAGTTTTCCTCCGCAACAGAAACAATCAAACTGGCCACCAAACGATGGATTCGAGATGCAACCTCAATCTGTAACGTTGGAAACGGGAACAAAATTTGAGCGAATAGGTAAACCAGATGGTTATTTTGCATCACCCTTAAATACACCCTTTACACAAAAATCGTTACCTACTGAGAAATTGATTGAACCGTTATCCAAATACGAGGTCATCAAACCTATACAGGATGTCATGGTAGGCCCTATTGCTCCATGGTTTGGTCAACCAGGAGGTGGAATCCAATATTATTTCAAACAAAACATTCAGACCTTATTAGATAAGAGATACATTATGGAAATAAAATAGGAGGATGTCGTGGATACTGATGATATTTCTTATCCATTAATTTGGAAAGTAAACTACAGTTTTTCAGCTTCTACTTTAGTCCATGTGACAGCAAGTGACGAAGAGGGATGGTATTTAATCAAGCATCGATACCGCTCTTCAGTCGAGGATGCATTGTCCACCACAATTTCTGAAATCGTGGATCTATTTCCTGAGGTTCACCATAAAATCTATGAAAAGTTACTCAAGATAAGGAATAACGAACCTTTTGGTTTGCAGGAATACTACATAATCATGATAAGACAGATCGAAGGTTCTGCTGAACATCCTACTGATAACGGGGATTTACTCAAAACCTTAAGAATGACATGGACTATTGAATATCGTGAAACCTCAAATTTGGTTTGGTTGGTTGTAGCCACAAACCAGGACGGTCATAAATTGAAAATCCATGACTTAACTGCTGATCCCGGCGAATTATTAAAGAAAATGTTAAGAAGTATTATTAGCTTTCAGTTATTACGCAAATCTACTGTTTTCCAGAAGCCCACGAAAGTGGCCAAAAGGAATCCGGAAATGATAACGCCATTCGAAGTATTGATTAGCATGGATTGGAATAGGAAACTCACTTGGTATGAATAGGTTGACATCAGCCAGCACCAATGCCATTGGAGAGGGGCAGTACGCTCAGAGTTATACCTACGATCCAACCACAGGCAACCTGAGCAGTAAAAGTGATGTGGGTCCTTACACCTATGCTCCCTCTCACCCCCATGCCGCATCCCAAGCTGGAGTGAACAGCTATGGTTATGATCAGAACGGCAACATGACCAGTCGAATGGTGGGTGGAATAGTTTGGACATACACCTACAACGCAGAGAACCAGTTGGTCGAAGTCAGAAAGAACAATCAATTGGTCAGTACCTATGGCTTTGATGGAGATGGCCAGCGGGTATGGGCAAAGGATTACGACGGGTATTTGCCAGATAAGCCAAAACTAACGACCCATGTTGGCAATCATTATGAAGTCCAGGTTGAAGGTTATCTTCAACCCTCCGGGAGTGGAACCAGCCAAAATTGTAGCACGCCCTCTTATTGCAGTTATCTGCCATTGGTAGCCAAATCTTTAGTTGAAAACATCAGCTATTACTATGCGGATGGTCAGCGCATCGCGATGAAGAACAATGGTGTAGTGAGCTACCTGTATGGAGATCAGTTGGGAAGCGTCAATGCTGTAGCCGATGGTTCTGGTGCTCTTGTCAGTAAAACCCTCTACCACCCATGGGGAACCACCCGATATCTCCAAGGAATTACCCCCACAGACTATGCTTACACCGGGCAAATGCAGGAAGATGATATCTACTTCTACAACGCCAGATGGTATGACCCTGCACTCGGTCGCTTCATTCAGGCAGATACCTTCGTCCCCACGGCTCAAGGTACCCAAGGCTTCGACCGGTATGCTTATGTCAATAATAATCCGCTGCTCTACACGGATCCAAGTGGGCATAGACTCTGGGAAGGTGACGCTGGGGGGGATGGAAATTGGCATTACGACTATGTCATGAATGTGCTCCACACCCCAGCTGAAAGAGAACAGAATGCCAGGGTTGCCAATGTAATTCTGGATGTTACTCTGACCGTGGGGTCCGTACTTTTTGAGCCAATGGATTGGGCTGTTACCGCTTCAGAATGCATTTCCGGAGACTGTTCTGCATGGGCTTTGATCGGATTGTTGCCTTATGTTCCTGGAAGCGTTGGCAATAAGGTTGATGATTTTGTTGATATCGGAAAGCACCTCGATAACAATCCATTGCTTGGACAGAATCACCACATTTTCTCTAAAAAGGTATGGATTGCGATGAGCGATCCACTTAAAGAAGCATTTGGGAATAATCGGAATTCGTTAATTGTTCAGGCCGTTGATTATGCCGCACACCATGGCTACCAGGATTGGCATCGGGCTGTTGATAACGAGTTGAGAGATTTTCTAATAGAATACAGTCCCACAGTACCACAATTCATTGATAAGTTAGTGAAAGAGTATACTCCGCTTGTCAATCGCTTCCCGACAGTTCTTGATATTCTGCAGAGGTATCGATAGGAGAGGTTATGGAAAAGTTTTATGTCCTGCGTTATTTTAAAACCGCATTTCCAAGGAAGATATCCTATTACGAACTGATGGAGCCGAAGATCTGGGCTCCTCCCAATACCTGCCCTGGCTGCGGGAAAGTGGTGAGCCAGGAGTTATGGCTTCCACCGCAGCGCGCCAGGTTTTCAAGCGCAGATCCGACTTGTTGGCAGGATGTGATGTGGGGGGTGCCGGGGCTGTTTCTGGTTTCAGAGCGTTTTCGAAGAATCTACGAAGGGGAAGGTCTGACTGGTCTCAATCCCTTTGACCCGCCTGTGGTGATCGAGAAGCTGGGGAAGTACAAAAAAGGTCTCTTCCCTGTGGAGCTTCCCACATATTACTCGGTCACGACCCCATGGGGCAGAGGAGTGGTTGATCAGGAAAAGTCAGAGTTTGTGTATGAGGAAGAAGAGCATGGTGTCGATTGTCCGTTGGGCAGGCACAATGGGTATTTATCAAGCTTCCAGCGATACGTTATAAAGGAAGGCACATGGCAAGGAGATGATTTCTTTACCCCGGTTTCCCCCCTACTAATCAATTGTGGCTCTGATCGGCTCAAACAGATCGTTGAAAAGTATAAGATCACTGGGTTGAACTTGGTTCCTTCGGAAAAATTCATGCTCAACTTACATGCCTCTCCAATGCATACGATCAGGGAATAACATTCCCTTAGTGTCCAAAAAGAAAGACAGCAAGTGAGCCTGAGCGATTGTAGTTCTACCAGTCAGCGGAGAGAAGGGTACAATAATACTGAAGTTGCTTACTTCCCCAAGCATTTACGAAGGCAACCTGAGCAGTAAAAGTGATGTGGGTTCTTACACCTATGCACCTGCCCACTCCCATGCCGTTACCCAGACCGGAGCGAACAGCTATGGCTATGACCAGAACGGTAACATGACCAGCTGCACGGTGGGTGGAGTGGTTTGGACATACTCTTACAACGCAGAAAACCAGCTTTTAACCATCAAAAAGAACAACCAGATGGTTAGCGAATATGGTTATGATGGCGATGGCCAGCGGGTATGGGCTAAGGACTATGAAGGCTACCTTGCTACCAATCCAAAAGTGACCACATATATTGGTAATCATTATGAAGTCCGGGTTGAGGGATATCTTCAGAGTGCAGGAGGTGGAACTGGACAACCTTGCAGCGCGCCTTCGTATTGTACTTATCTACCAATTGTCGCAAATAGCCACATTGAGAACATCAGTTACTACTACGCGGACGGTCAGCGCATCGCCATGAAGAATAACGGGGTGGTAAGTTACCTCTACGGCGATCAGCTGGGCAGCACCTCTGCTGTGGCAGATATGAACGGGAGCTTGGGGAGCAAGACCCTCTACCACCCTGGGGAACAACCCGAAATTCACAAGGGACAAACCCAACCGACTATGCTTATACCGGACACCCTCAAGTCTACATCATGGTTGAGTCCAACAATCCCAACCTGGCGGGGAATCAGGTCCAGTACTCGCTTGCAGTTAAGCCCCTTTTTCCCAATTGGCTTCCCCTCATTGGCAAGTGACGCTACGCTCTACCTACACTACGCTCTACCTAGTCCTACGCTCTACCTAGTCTTGACGTTACCCTATAAGCGTTTATAATTCAGAGTCTGAAATATGGAAAACAATATCTCAATTGAAGAAGCCAACCGGGACTTGAGCTTGCTGACCACCATCGAGCAAAACCCCGACGTTTCGCAGGCCACCCTTGCGGATGAGTTGGGTGTGGCTGTGGGAACCATCAACTGGTACCTTAAGCGGCTCATCAACAAGGGTTATGTGAAGGTCAAGCGCGCTCAACGTAAAAAACTGCGCTATATCATCACCCCTGAGGGCATTGCCCTGCGTGCGACACTGACAGTCGACTACATCCGCACCTCCTTTGACCTCTACCGCCATGCCCGCAAGAAGACATCCAACGCCTTGGAGGAGATCCGATTTAACGGTTACACCCAGGTCAGCATTGTCGGTGAGGGCGAGATGGCCGAAGTGTGTCGACTGACCTGCCTGGAAGCGGGAATCCCAGTTACCAATGACCCCAGAGCTCCAAAAATCCGCATCGAGGGCATTAAACTTGCACTGGAATTACCTGACAATTGTGCCGAAGAAATAGCCCAATCAAATCTGTCCGATCGAGGAAATCATGGTTAATCATCTTGACCTTTCAACAAAACGTATCTGCGTCACCGGAGGCGCAGGCTTTTTAGGCACACACCTTCAAAATCACCTGCGAGCGCATGGCGCCAGGGAGATCTTCGTCCCCAGATTTCCGGACTACGACCTGGTCAAGGGTGAGGATATCGCGAGGATGTATGCGGATGCCAAGCCGGATGTGGTCATTCACCTGGCCGCGCATGTGGGTGGAATCGGTGCCAATCGCGAGAAACCCGCCGAATTCTTCTATGACAACCTGATGATGGGCGTGCAACTGATGCACCAGGGCTGGCAGTATGGATTGGAGAAATTTGTGGCCATCGGCACGATCTGCGCCTACCCCAAATACACCCCTGTGCCTTTCAAAGAGGAAGACATCTGGAATGGCTACCCGGAAGAAACCAATGCGCCCTATGGTTTGGCCAAGAAAATGTTGCTGGTACAATCAGAAGCTTATCGCCGACAATATGACTGGAATTCGATTTTTTTGATTCCGGTTAACCTGTATGGACCGGGAGACAATTTCAACCCGACTTCGTCCCATGTCATCCCTGCCCTAATTAAGAAGTGCGTTGAGGCACGTGACGCGGGTGAATCAGAAATAATCGCCTGGGGCGACGGCTCGCCCACACGTGAGTTTGTTTATGTCGAAGATGCTGCCGAGGGCATCACTTTGGCGACCGAGCGCTACAACAGTTCCGACCCTGTCAATGTCGGTTCATCGTTTGAGATTTCCATCAAAGACCTGACTGGGATGATAGCAAAACTCACTGGTTTTGAAGGTCAAATTCGCTGGGATACCTCCAAACCTAATGGGCAACCGCGCCGAAAGCTGGACGTGAGCCGAGCACGCGACCGCTTTGGTTTTGAGACCAGGATGCCTTTCGAAGAAGGATTAAAGAGAACCATTGCCTGGTACGAAGAGAATCGAGTTAAGTGAGTACTGCTGAAATTACCCCAGATATTGTTACGCTCAAACCCGCCAAGGGCTGGTTGAGTATCGACCTGAAAGAACTCTGGCGATACCGCGAGTTGATCTATTTTTTAACCTGGCGCGATATCAAAGTGCGCTATAAACAAGCAGCATTGGGTATCACCTGGGCGGTTATTCAGCCGGTACTGACCGCGGTGGTGACCACTTTTGTGTTCAGTCAGGGATTGAAGGTGCAGACGGGTGAGATTCCCTATCCGCTGTTTATGCTTTCAGCTTACCTGCCCTGGCATCTGTTTCAAAACTCACTGACGCGATCGAGTGGTAGCTTGGTGCAAAATGCTAACCTACTTACCAAGATTTACTTTCCGAGGGTCATCATCCCGTTGTCGTCGGTGATGGCAGCGATGGTGGATTTTTTGATTTCCCTCGTTATCCTGGTGGTGGTGATGATTGCCTACCGGGTTCCGGTCACACTCAATATCTTGTGGATCATCCCCTTCACTTTGCTGGCAATATTCTCTGCACTGGCGGTCGGGCTGTGGTTCTCGGCGCTGAACGTACGATATCGCGACGTGCAGCAAATGGTGCCTTTTATTGCGCAGATCTGGCTGTACATGACGCCTGTACTGTACCCCATCACCATCAACAATCCGGTGTGGAATTTCCTCTATAACCTCAATCCCATGGTGGGGGTGGTGACGGGCTTCAGATGGGCACTTTTCGGAAAAACGCCCCCTGAAGCGACAATTTTCATCTCAATTGGGGCGGTTTTGTTGCTATTTGTTACTGGCTTGTTCTTCTTCAGACGCATGGAAAAAACCTTTGCGGACGTGGTATGAGCATGGACAAAGATACCTCCATCATCGTTCAGGGCATATCAAAGCGCTACAACATTGGTGTCACCCGGGAGCGCGCTGACACTTTGCGCGACCTGATTACGCAATCCACCCACAAGGTAGGCGGAATTTTTCGCCGTAAGCCTGAAGCCAAAGCCGGCTTGGATTACATCTGGGCTTTGCGAGAGGTCTCTTTCGAAGTCAAAAAAGGTCAGGCACTTGGCATCATCGGCCGCAACGGTGCTGGCAAAAGCACCTTGCTCAAAGTGCTTTCGCGGGTTACTGATCCGACTGGCGGCTATGGCGAGTTGAGAGGTCGGGTGGGTTCTTTGCTTGAAGTTGGTACAGGTTTTCACCCTGAACTCAGCGGGCGAGAGAATATCTTCCTGAATGGCGCAATTTTAGGCATGCACCGCAAGGAAATTGAAGCGCGTTATGATGAAATTGTGAACTTCTCTGAGGTTGGTCAATTTATAGACACACCGGTCAAGCGCTATTCCTCCGGCATGTACCTGAGGTTGGCTTTTGCGGTGGCTGCTCACCTCGAACCTGAAATTCTGGTGGTTGACGAAGTTCTGGCGGTGGGAGATGCTGATTTCCAGCGTAAATGCCTTGGCAAAATGGGCGATGTGGCCAATGCTGGACGCACGGTATTGTTTGTCAGTCACAACATGAGTGCCATCCAGCGCTTGACTCAGGAATCGATTGTGCTCGACAAAGGCAGCGTTTTGATGCGCGGCCCTTCCGCGGAAGCTGTTGACTTTTACCTCAATCGCGGGCTTTCAAAAATGGGAGAGCGATTCTGGGAGGTAGACGAAGTGCCCGCTTCCGCCGCACCTTTCAGGCCGCTGGCCATTCGCATCCTGGATAAGAACGGAGTAGTTTCTGACTCCGTGCGTTCGGTTGACCCGATCACACTGGAGATAGATTATGAGCTCAGCGAAGAGGTGACCGGTTTGCGAGTGGGTTATTATCTCTTCACGACCCGTGGAGAACCTGTGTTTACCAGTTTCGACACCGATTCAATTGAGCTGTTTGACCAGTTCCCTGCCCGCGCGAAAGGCGTCTTTACCAGCCGTTGTGTCATCCCGGCTAACACGCTCAACGAGGGACGCTTTGTGCTGGGGATCAACGCCAGTTCATATCAGATCAAACGATATTTTCAGGACGATCAAGCCTTGAGTTTCAGCGTTGACGCCAGCGGCGCACCTGGCACACATTGGCCCGAAGCCCGTCCCGGTGCTGTCAGACCAGTGTTGGATTGGACCATTGCGAAGAGAGAGTAATGTGACGGGCAAAGAAAAGATCAAAGACATTTTAGGGACCCTGCCCCTCACCAGCGAACTTTGGTGGGCAATAAAGGGCAAATACAAACCCTGGTCTTCTCATTTCAAACTGGAAGGTATCAAAAGTGTTCTTCCTGACGCCGTTACTGACGTACGCCAGTTGGCAGTAGAGAATTCTGAAGCGAAGAAAGTGTTGATTTTCGCCTCTCTGCATTATTGGATTGAACAAGCCGGACTCATCGCGCTGGCATTAGCCGGGCAGGGACACCAGGTCAGTCTGGGATATTTTCCGTATGCTGAATGGGAGAAACCCGTCAGCGCTTTTGACTTGCGCCGGCAAGATGCTTATGCCCGCGAGGCGCTTAAACCCGCTAACGAAGTGATGAAGGTTGTCTCTCTACTTAAACCAACGTCGAAACGGCAGGCAAAACAGCCTTTACCTGTGGAAGTCATCGAGATCATCAAGCATGTCTCACTCTACGACACCATGTACACCCGTCAAATCGAAGAGGTTCCTGAAGGTGACCCACTTTTTGATCTGCGCATGCAGCGTAACAGCATAGCCGCAACCGCGCTCTATCACTGGTTCACCCAAGAAAAGCCAGACGTGGTTATCGTGCCAAATGGCACCATCCTTGAGATGGGAGTAGCCTACAGCATCGCCCGTTTGCTTGGCATTCGTACAGTTACTTTTGAATTTGCCGATCAGCGCGAACGCATTTGGATCGCTCAGGACGACGAGATTATGTCTCACGACACCACCGCTCTCTGGAGCGCTTTGGGCAACCAGCCGCTTCCCGAAAAAGCACGCGACTCGCTGATAAATCTTTTTGCTGCGCGCAAGAAAGCCACCACCTGGGGAGAATTTGCCCGCCAATGGCAAGCCAGCCCCCAACAGGGTTCCAGTGAAGTTAAGCAAACCCTCGGTCTGGATAATCGACCAATCAGTTTGCTGGCTACTAACGTGTTGGGAGATAGTCTGACGCTTGGACGGCATAAGATCACCGATTCCATGGCGGAGTGGATCGTTAAAACCATTGCCTGGTTTACAGCTCACCCCGAAGTACAACTGGTGGTGCGCGTGCACCCCGGAGAACTTTTGACTCATGGCACGTCCATGGTGCAAGTCATCCAGGAAAACTTCGCCGAGTTGCCCGAGAATATTCACATCATCAAACCGGAAGAAAAGGTCAACACCTACGATTTGGTGGACATTACCGATCTTGGTCTGGTGTATACCACGACTGTTGGTCTGGAGATGGCCATGGCCGGCTTACCAGTGATCGTTGCTGGCAAGACCCACTATGCCAACAAAGGTTTCACGCTTGACCCACAAAACTGGCAGGAATATGAGACCCTGCTGGAAAAATTGATTGTAGATCCTGCTGGTAACCGCCTGTCTGATGCCCAAACAGAACAAGCCTGGTTATATGCCTACCTGTTCTTCTTCGAGTTTTCCCTGCCCTTCCCCTGGCACCTGGTGTGGCTGGCGGAGGACTTCAAAACCCGTCCACTGCGTTACGTATTGAACGCTCGAGAGCAAAAGCAGTACCGCAAGACCTTCGATTACCTGGTTGGCAAGCCATTGGACTGGATGGCGAGAGGGTTTGCACGCCTGCATGAACAGCCGCGCGAGGAAAATAATGGTGACTGATCAGGTCAAAGAGGAAGTAGGTCGCTTCTATGACCAGGTTGGCTGGCAACAGGAAAGCAACGGCCTTTACCAGAACGCACAATACGAAGACTTGCGTCCGGTTGCGGCAGAGTATGTTGCTAGGGCGCACGCCAGGGTTGGGGAACATCTTGCTCCCACCGGTCAATATTTATTGGACGCTGGCTCTGGTCCGGTGCAATATGAGGCTTATTTGGCTTATTCCGCGGGGTACCAGAAACGGGTCTGCATGGATCTCTCGCATGTTGCCCTGGTTGAAGCCCGCAAACGCCTCGGAGATCATGGTTTCTATGTAGTAGGAGACATTGCTCATCTCCCTTTCAAACATGAAGCTTTTGATGGAATCGTTGCCTTGCACACTATTCATCACCTGCCAGTTGCTGAAAAGCCGAGCTGTTATCAAGGTTTGTATGATTGCCTCAAGCCAGGTTGCAGTATGGTGACGGTGGATGGCTGGCACGAGCATGGTCTTGGCTGGCTTTGGGCATTGATGATCCGGGTGGCTGATCGACGTAAACGAGGCAAAACCAAGCCTGCTCCCGCTTCACAGAGGGCTACCAGTCTCGCAAGCCCCACGAAAACGGAGGGTCCGGCTGGAACTTTTGTCATCAAGAACAACGCGCGCTGGTTCAAGCAAGCGCTGGGTGGAAAACTACCCTTCATCATCTATCCCTGGCGCAGTGTCAGCGTACATTGGCTGCGTTCGGTGATCCCAGATAGCACGGCTGGCAAACGCTGGCTCGACCGTTTGTATCGACTCGAAACGCGCTTTCCGCGTTTCTTTGGCGAGAATGGGCAATACCCCCTGATCGTCATTTCAAAACCCGGCCGCATTGAAAGCGGCGCAACCAAGGAGTAATCATGGACTGGATTAATAAGACCATCCTCGTCACCGGCGGAACCGGTTCGTTCGGCAAGAAATTCATCCGCATCATGCTCAAAGAGTATCATCCGGCCAAGATCATCGTCTTCAGTCGGGACGAGTTGAAGCAGCACGAAATGCTCACGACGGGTGGCTTCAATGACCCCAGCATTCGCTATTTTATTGGCGATGTGCGCGACAAGGAACGCCTCACCCTGGCGATGCATGGCGTGGATATCGTGGTGCATGCCGCGGCGCTTAAACAGGTGCCTGCCTGTGAATATAACCCCATGGAAGCTATCAAAACCAATATTTTGGGCTCTTCCAACGTGGTGGACGCGGCCATTGCCAACAACGTCAGCAAAGTGCTGGCGCTTTCGACAGATAAAGCCGTGAACCCCATCAACCTGTATGGTGCGACCAAACTGGCGGCTGAGAAACTGCTCATCCAGAGCAACGCATACGCTGGTGGGCGCAGCACGCGTATTTCCTGCGTCCGCTATGGGAACGTGGTGGGTTCGCGCGGCTCGGTGGTGCCCCTGTTCATTAAACAGCGTCCCACTGGCAAGGTGACCATCACCGACGATCGCATGACCCGCTTTTGGATTTCACTCGAACAAGGTGTGCGTTTTGTGATTAACGCCATTGAAAACATGCAGGGGGGCGAGGTGTTCGTTCCCAAGATACCCAGTATGAAAATGGTTGACCTCGCGAGGGCGATGGCGCCTGAGGCTGAGATTGAGATCATTGGCATTCGCCCAGGCGAGAAACTGCACGAGAGCCTGATTGGTGAAGACGAAGCACGTTCAACGGTTGAGCTAACCAATATGTTTGTGGTGCAACCGGTCGACCGCTTGTGGTTTGGCCACTCCTGGGAGGAGAAAGGTCAACACCTGCCCGATGGTTTCACCTACACCAGTGCGAACAACACTGAGTGGCTCAATGTGGATGGCATCAATCGTATGATCGCTCCGATCGAGGCCGAGGTGGAGAAGGAAAAGTAAGATGACGAAATTGCTTATCACAGGCGCAAGTGGGTTGCTTGGTATCAACCTGGCTTTGATGGCCGTTGAACGTGGTTACGAGGTGACTGGTTGGACCAATCGGCGAACGCTTCCAAATGCCCCTTTTGCATCCGAGTCGGTCGACCTGCTCCAATACGACCAAATTTCGGGCAAGCTGGATGCGCTGAAGCCCGACCTAATCATCAATTGTGCTGCCATCGCCAACGTGGAACGGGCTGCGCGAGATCCAAAACTGGCGCATAGTCTCAATGGAGTCGTGCCCGGCATTTTGGCTGCGGAAGCGGAACGCATCAATGCAAAATTTATCCACATCTCAACGGATGCAGTATTTGATGGAATTTGTGGGGACTATGCTGAAACAGACATGCCCAACCCGCTTAATGCTTATGCTTATTCAAAACTTGAGGGTGAGCTGGCGGTCCATAAAGCCAACCCGGACGCCATCATCGCCCGGGTGGTGTTTTATGGCTGGTCGATGAGTGGTCAACGCAGCCTGGCTGAGTTCTTTTATAATCACCTTGAGGTCGAACAACCGGTCAGAGGCTACACTGATATGTTTTTCACTCCGCTCTATGTGGGTCACCTGGCTGAGATTTTACTGCGCATGGCGGCAAGGGACTTAAAAGACACGTGGCATGTGTTTGGCGCGGAAGCACTTTCAAAATACGCTTTCGGCGTCAGCCTGGCACAGGAATTTGGCTTTGATGAAACACTGGTAAGTCCTGTCACCACTCCTGATGGGGAAGAATCGGTCAACCGTTCACTGCGGCTGATCATGAAAACTGACAAATTGACTGAAGCGCTCGGTGAAAACTTGCCGACCATTGGCGAAGGTCTCACGGCGCTGCATGAGGACCTACGCAACGGCTTGCGGGAGCGAATCCGCACCTTAGGAGAGAGGAGTGAGGCGTGAGCATGGAATTAATGATTGGCAATCACCTGATTGGTGACAAGCATCCCACTTACTTCATTGCAGATATTGCCGCCAACCACGACGGCGATCTGGATCGCGCGATTAAACTATGCGAAATAGCGGCCAAGGCTGGCGCGAACGCGGCTAAATTTCAAAATTTCAGAGGCCCAAAAATTGTCTCGAATTATGGTTTCAGCCATATGAATTCACAAGTCTCGCATCAAGCCAAGTGGACAAAGAGTGTTACCGAGGTTTACGATGGAGCCTCGATTCCCTTTGAATGGACTTTGCATCTGGGTGAAGTCTGCGCTGACATGGGCATCGAATATTTCTCATCGCCTTACGACTTTGAAGCCATCGACATGCTTGATGCGTACGTACCGGCCTACAAAATCGGTTCTGGTGATATTACCTGGATGGAAGCCTGCCTGCGTATGGCCGAAAAGGGCAAACCGGTTTTGCTCGCTACAGGTGCCTCAGACATTGGTGATGTACAGCGCTGCGTCGATGCCATTCTGGCGGTCAATCCGCAGTTGGTTCTGATGCAGTGCAATACCAACTATACGGCCGACCCGGGCAATTTTGACCATATCCACTTGAATGTGCTCAAGACCTATCACGACATGTGGCCAGAGTTGGTTCTGGGCTTATCTGATCATACCCATGGCCATGCCGCCGTGTTGGGTGCCGTTACCCTTGGGGCAAGAGTGATCGAGAAGCACTTCACAGACGACAACTCGCGGGAGGGTCCAGACCACGCCTTCGCTATGAACCCTGAGAGCTGGGCTGAAATGGTTGAGAACACCCGACAGCTTGAGCGCGCCTTGGGATCAGGAAATAAATTCGTTGCCGGCAATGAACAAGAGACCGTTGTAGTACAGAGGCGCTGCCTGAGAGCCGCACGTGACATTAAAACGGGTGAAATCTTAACCCGTGAGATGGTTGATGTCTTACGTCCGGCGACTCCTGGCTCTGTGATGCCCTATGAGATCGAGAAAGTGATCGGCACAAAAGCGTTGACCGATTTGGTCAAAGGTCAGGATCTGCGCTGGGTGGCCCTCGGATAAGCATGAATATTCTGTATTTCACTCGTTCAGACTCAGTACACGACCAGCGCTTTATGCAGGCCTTGATCGATAGCGGTCATGAAGGTTACGTGTTGAGGCTTTACCCGGGCAACTATCCTACACCCCAAGGAGTACAATCGGTTGACTGGAGTGGACTGAAAGAAGAAATTACTCTGACGGACCTTCCGGTGGTTGTGAGGGAATTCAGGAGTGTGCTCGAGAAGGTGAAACCCGACCTGGTTCATGCTGGACCCCTTCACGATGTCGCTTATATTGCCATGTTGAGCGGTTTTCAGCCACTGGTGGCGATGAGCTGGGGTTTTGACCTGATGAAAGACATCGACACCAAGCTGATTAACATGATCAATACCCGCCTGGTGTTCGAGCGTGCCAATCGCTTGATCGTTGACGCGCAATGTTCAGCTGATCGTGCCATTGCGCTGGGTTACCCTGCCGAAAAAATCTGTCGTTTTCCCTGGGGGGTTGACCTGGAACACTTCGACCCCACCAAGGTCAAAGCGGCAGGGCGGATTTGGCGCGAGGCGCAAGGTTGGCAGGATAAACATGTTTTGCTTTGTCTGCGCGCCTGGGAGTCCAACTACGGAGTGGACCTCCTGGCAAAAGCCTTCGTGCGTGCTGCGCATACCAATCCGGATTTGCGTTTAATTTTGTTGGGAGAGGGTTCTCAGGCAAAGGAAATTCGGCAGATACTTCACGACGGGGGCATCCTCTCGAGAGTGTACCTGGG
The DNA here is from genome assembly GCA_049657925.1 of Anaerolineaceae bacterium. Classification (GTDB taxonomy): domain Bacteria; phylum Chloroflexota; class Anaerolineae; order Anaerolineales; family Anaerolineaceae; genus Mesolinea. The sequence goes on along the minus strand of JBASOE010000107.1, from coordinate 30,757 downwards.
GGGCAGAGTTCCAAATGCGGACTTGATTCAATATTACGGTGCTGCGGATGTCTATGTCAGCCCGTCCCATGTGGATGGATCCTCAGTCTCTCTCATGGAAGCTCTGGCCTGCGGTTTGCCGGCGATCGTTTCCGACATTCCAGCCAATAAAGAATGGGTGTGGGAAGATGTCAATGGCTGGATCTTTCCTGATGATGACGTCAAAGCGCTCACCCAGGTATTGCTCGATTCTACGCAGGTGGATCTTGCTCCGCTGGGTGTAGTCGCACGCAATATCGCCCTGCGTAAAGCGGATTGGCGAAAAAACGTGCAGACTTTGTATCAATGCTATAACGACGTTTCGCAAGTCAGGAAGGAGCACTAAAATGAAAATTAAACTTCTGCTGGTTGGTTTGGTATTTGTTTTGGTGACTATGGCTTGTTCACTAACTGGTGGGGCCGAGCCCTTGCCTACCCCTACTCCGACACCAGATTTGGGATGGCAATGGTACGAAGGGGCTCAGATGAAGCTTATGCTGCCACCCAGCTGGGTTCAACGCGATGTAGCTCAGGACTTGCCCGCGATCCTGGAGACCATCAAAACCTTTTTTAGTGGTGACAGCAATTTTCTGACTGAACTGATCGACGATTTTGAAGGAAACGTGGCTTGGTGGGGTTACGATGGCGGTTCACCGGCTGTTTACCCAACCCGGCTGCTTATTATTCACAACGCAAAATTTGAGGCTACACCACTTTCACTGCTCAGCACGGCGATACGTCTTTTGGGTGGGAGTGATGCTGATTCCATTGTGAGCTCGAATGGAATTTTTGCCGGTATGGATATGGTCAAATTTTCCCAGGCAACAGATCAGACCGGTTGGGTGGCTTATGCCTTTAAAGCCGAAAGCCAACTGTGGGTGGCAGTTTTTATGACCACGCCTGCCAATCTGGCCGCCCAGGCTAAAGATTTTGAGAAATCGATCGAATCGATCGTTATTAACCACGCCAATTAGAGGTCTTATTGTCCAACCATCCGATTGTTGCCATTATTCAGGCGCGCATGTCCTCCAGCCGGCTACCCGGAAAAGTGTTGAAGGACCTTGGCGGAGCACCGGTGCTGGCAAGAGTCGTAACGCGGGTGAAACGTGCGCAGTGGGTAGACAAGGTTATGGTGGCAACCACGCTTGACCCCAGTGATGATGCAATTGCTGAATGGTGTACCCAGACTGAGGTGCCATGTTTTAGAGGCGATCTTTACGACGTGTTGGATCGCTATTATCAGGCAGCCAATTCGGTTGGGGCGGTGACGGTGGTTAGGGTTACTGCTGATTGTCCGATGATTGCGCCGGAGGAAATTGATCGTACTGTTCAGAGATTTATAGATTCAAGTGCAGATTTTGCAGCCAACCGCCTTCCGCCGCCCCTGGTGCGTACCACTCCGATAGGCATGGATACGGAAGTGGTATCTTTCGCAGCGCTTGAACGCGCCTGGCGCGAGGCTAAAGAACCGTTTGAACGTGAACACGTCATGCCTTATCTTTATGATATGCCAGGACGCTTCAAAGTCGAGGTGGTCGATCACGACCCTGCCTTAGGGCATCTGCGCTTTACCGTGGACACCCCCGCAGACCTTGAGCAAGCCCGCGCGATCTACGCTCACTTCGGTAATCGGGACGACTTCAGTTTCGATGAACTGATCGCGGCTGACCAGGCGCACCCGGAATGGCAAGAGTCGGTACGTTCAGTGCAACACAAAGGATATCAGGATGTTGATGAGAGGATTGCCATGTCACCTAAAGCTGATTTACTTACCTGCCCGCTTTGCCTATCGGCCGCGACAAAAATCTTTGACAAACCCGAATCGTTTTGCTTTCCCCTAACTTACCATATCTGTGAGGCTTGTGGTTTTGTCTTTCAAGATGCCAGTACGGCTAAAGCGGCTGACCCGAACTTCTACGAAGAAACCTACCGCAAGATCTATCAATCCACCGACGAGCCTACCGCCAAGGACCTGCGCCAACAGCGCTTGCGTGCTGACCACCTGGTGTCATTTTTGCGAGCCAACCGCGCCGATCACCCTCGGCGGGTGCTGGATGTAGGTGCTTCCAGTGGTCTGTTGCTTGAAACCTTCCGCGACGCATTAAAAACCGAGGTTGTAGGGGTTGAGCCAGGTAAAGCTTATAGGGCTCTGGCTGAGTCAAAAAACATCCCCATTTTCGAAAGTCTGGATGCCTTGCGAGACTCACAGCCTGAGCGCTTCAGCCTGGTCAGTCTGATCCACGTGTTGGAACACCTGGAAGACCCCGTTGGTGTGCTCAGGCAGATCAAATCTAATTTCTTGCACCCTGAAGGGTGGTTGTTGCTTGAGTTGCCTAACTTTTATGTGCACGACAGTTACGAGCTGGCGCACCTGGCTTGTTTTACAGAACATACATTGACCGAATCGGTCAAGAAGGCTGGCTTTCGGGTAATAACGACTAAAGTACACGGTTGGCCTCGTTCGGAGACCCTTGGCTTGTATATCACTCTGCTTGCCAAGCCGGATCCAATGGCCAAGGAAGAATATCCGGTTGTTCCTGAGAAAGATGTGGCAATAAAGCGCCGATTTGGGATGTTAAAGCGAAAAATACAGTCCTCACTAAACCCCACGAAAGCGTGGCTGCCCATGGAGGACAAATAAGATGCCTTTGCTAACACTCTTTACCGCCCCCAAGCCGATGACTGACCCTCACATTGCCACTATCCAACGTAACGCTTTTGCGTCCTGGAAGGCTTTAGGTGACCAGGTTGAGGTGGCCATTATCGGTAGCGAAGATGGTCTGGCTGAGGCGGCTAAGGAATACGGTTTCAAGTTTTTACCCCAGGTGGCTCGTAATTCGTTGGGTACACCGTTGATCTCTTCCATCTTCTTTCTCGGGCGTGGCGTCAATCAAAGCCCATACCTGGTTTACGTCAACGCGGACATCATTCTATTTCCGGAAATGATCTCAGTGACCAAAACAGTTGGAGCGCAGATTAACCGCTTCCTCATTGTCGGTCAGCGATACGATCTGGAAGTAACAAAGCAACTTAACTTTGAGGGAGATTGGGTTGAAGAATTGAAACAGCGCATGCAAAAGGATGGAACACGGCATGTTCGTGCCGGCAGCGATTACTTTGTCTACCCCCGCACGACATTTGACCAGATCCCCGAGTTTAGCGTTGGTCGGGCAGGTTGGGACAACTGGATGATCTATCGTGCCCGAAAAATGAATTGGCCGGTGGTGGATGCCACCAGCGCGATGGACATCATTCACCAAAATCATGATTACGGCCATCTCCCGGAGGGCAAGCCACATTATCGCTTGCCAGAGACTGATGAAAACGTGCGGTTGGCAGGCGGGAGACGTACCATTTTTGATCTCAACGATGCCACTCATGAGATGGTAGAGAGCAGGGTAACCCCGATCCACTCCAATTGGTCTCACTTTTGGCGGAAGATAGAAACTACGCCGTTGCTCAAGTGGCGCAGTTACGGTTTGACCCAGTTTCTGTTTACTTTGTTCCATCCCAACCGCGCCTGGAAAGAAAAACAGAGGGACAAGGCCAGGCGCATGGAACAACTGCGAAAGCGGGCTGCTTGATGGCGCGCATTGGTACCAACCCTTCAAGAAATCAGAAATTAGGTTTTGAACCACCCAGGGTGACGGTCGCGGTTTTGGTTTACGACCCTCATGAGGCGGGTTATTTCGAACATCGCCTGGCGGTTACGCGCCTGACCATCGAAAGTATTCTGGCCAACACCGACCGCCCATTTGAACTCCTGGTGTTTGATAATGGTTCCGATGAAGAAATGAGGCGTTTTCTTGAAGGCCTTTACGAAGACGGCAGGATCGACACACTGATTCTGTCTTCAGAAAATATTGGCAAAATTAACGCCTTATGGCGCATCGCCAATGCTGCTCAGGGCTCAGTGATTGCCTATACGGACGATGATGTCTACCACCTCAAGGGTTGGCTGCCGGAGCATCTACGGATTCTCGACACCTTCCCGAATGTTGGCGCAGTGACCGGTTTTTACATCAAGCAGCGTGTGGCCATGAGCTCCGCGCAAACGCTTGCATGGGTCGAAGCTGGCCAGGCTGACATGGTTAAAAGGGGTCAGCTTATCCCACGCAAGTGGGAAGAAGAATACATGGACAACTCCGGTCGCGACGAAGCCCGCTACCAAAGCGAGGTGGCTGGGTTGGAGGACGTGGTTGTAACCTACCAAGGCGTGAAGGCCTGGGTATCGGCGCACCACTTTCAAGTGATGATGCCCAAAACCGTTATGCTCGAGGTGTTGAACGAGATGCTTGAGGGCGGTTGGAGCGACCTGTTGATGGGGCGCATGGTCGAAATGGACGACCGCATGGACGCCAAAGGCTACTTGCGTCTGACCACCTACCCGCAAACCATGCGGTTGCTGGGCAACGTGATCGATGCTGAGGTAGCCACGCTGGCCGCTGGAGATGGCATCACGGCCGAGGCTGCTCTTGAAACAGTTGTAAATAAAAAGTCCAAGGGAAAAGGGTTGATCACCAACCGAAGGGTGCGCAACCTGGTGCAAGGGATTATTAATCGCCTGTATCACTGGCTACACCAGGATGAGAGGATGTAGATGAAAGTACTCATTGCCGGGCTTGGCTCCATCGGCAGGCGTCACCTAAGGAATTTAAAGTCCCTTGGCGTGGGTGACATCTTGCTCTATCGCACCAAGTTGGCGACTCTGCCAGATGACGAGTTGGCTGGTTTGCCGGTTTATACCGATTTGGAAGAAGCGCTGGCCCAAAAGCCGGACGCGGTCATTGTCAGCAATCCCACCAGCGCTCACATGACAGTGGCCATCCCAGCAGCCAAAGCCGGCTGCCACCTGTTGATTGAGAAGCCGATTAGTTCGGAATTGACAGACGTTCTTGAGTTGCATAGGGCAGTTGAGGCTTCTGGCACGAAAGTGTTGGTCGGTTTTCAGTTCAGGCATCACCCTGTGCTTCGACAAATCAAAGCAATACTTGAAAGTGGATCGCTTGGCCGGGTTCTTTCTGCCAAGGCGCACTGGGGCGAATACCTGCCCGGTTGGCACCCCTGGGAAGATTATCGCCAGTCTTATGCCGCTCGCAAAGACCTGGGCGGTGGGGTGGTCAACACCCTCTCGCATCCGCTGGATTACCTGCGCTGGCTGTTGGGGGATGTGAGCGGAGTTTCCGCACTTACCGGCCACATCAGCGACTTCGAATTGGATGTTGAAGACAACGCCGAGATTAGCCTGGCTTTTCAAAACGGCGCGATTGGTACTGTCCATCTTGATTATTACCAGCGTCCTGCTTCACACACCCTGACCATTACTTGTGCGAATGGTCGCATACTTTGGGATAACGCTCCCGGCATTGCTGATATTTACAACGCGACTGATGGTTCATGGGAGACGTTACAGCCACCATTTGGTTTTGAGCGCAACCAGCTATTTCTTGAGGAGATGCGTCACTTTTTGGCGGTTTGCCGTGGGGAGGAAGAGCCGGTTTGCACGCTTGAAGATGGTTTCGCGGCGCAAGCGACTGCCCAGGCTGTGCACGAAAGCAGCGCCAGAGAAGGCCGAATCGTACAGCCAGAGATGATAACAGGGCTGGGTGGTAAAATCGTTAACAATATCCGCTCAAGAGGAAAGACTCATGCAAAACGTGCTTGATAAATTTTTGATGAATGGGCGCACTGTGCTGATTACCGGCGCAGCCGGTTTGCTCGGCAGGCAATTTGCCCTGGCGCTCGGACAGGCTGGCGCGAATGTCATGCTGGCGGATCTGGTTTTTGAGCCCACCATGACGTATGCTAATCAACTGAAAGTGCAGGGAATTTCCGCCACAGCAGTCGAAGTGGATGTCACAAACCCCGATTCAGTCTCCCAAATGATTGAAGCCACGCTCAGTCGTTATGAAAGACTGGACGCGCTGGTTAACTCAGCCGCGCTGGACCCCAAGTTTGACCCGGAACACGCAGATGCACAAGGTGCGAACGCCTTTGAAAGTTATTCACTTGAGTCATGGCGCCTGGCTTTGGACGTCAACCTGACCGGTATGTTTTTAGCCTCGCAAGCAGCGATCAAACCCATGCTTGCCCAGGGCAGCGGCGTTATCGTCAATATCTGTTCAACTTATGGTCTGAACGGCCCGGACCAACGCATTTACGAGCGCCCTGACGGTTCACGCTCCTTCAAACCAGCTTACTATTCTGTAACCAAGGCAGGCGTTTTGGGTTTTACCAAATATTTGGCGGCGTACTATGCCGGCAAAAGCATCCGCGTGAACGCGTTGACCCCCGGCGGCGTGTTTAATGATCACGATGAAGTTTTCACCCAGGCTTATTCTGCTAAAACCATTTTGGGGCGCATGGCGGATCTGGATGAAATGAGCGCGGCCATGCTCTTTTTATGCAGCGACGCGTCTTCTTACATGACCGGCAGCAATCTGGTTGTAGATGGAGGTTGGACGGCGTGGTAAGGTATTCGAACGAGGTTTTGGCGATCATCCCCGCGCGGGGAGGCTCAAAAGGAATTCCGCATAAGAACATCAAACTGTTTGCTGGCGCGCCACTGATTGCTTACAGTATTGCCGCAGCCAAACAGTCTGCCTTGGTGACAAGGGTAATCGCCTCAACGGACGACCCAGAAATTGCCAAAGTGGCATGTGAGTGGGGCGCGGAAACGTCTTTCCTAAGACCCGCCGAACTGGCTCAGGACGATACCACTGACTTCCCGGTCTTTAAACACGCTTTGGATTGGCTGCAGGAGCATGAAGGTAACCTACCAGAAATTATTATTCAGTTACGCCCAACCTCACCGGTCAGACCTGTGGGGTTGGTGGACCAAGCCATTCAAATCTTGTTGGACCATCCCGAGGCGGATTCGGTCAGAGGGGTCGTGCCTTCCGGGCAGAACCCATACAAGACCTGGCGCATCGACCTGCAGAGTGGTCAACTGCGCCAACTTCTGACGGTGGAAGGCATCAATGAACCTTACAACGCCCCGCGTCAGGTATTGCCGAATACCTATTGGCAAACCGGTCATATCGACGCGATCCGCACCCGCACCATTTTTGAGAAGAACAGTCTGTCTGGGGATGTGGTCATGCCTGTTTTGGTTGACCCGCGCTACACAGTTGACATCGACGTACCGTCGGATTGGCTGAAATACGAAAAATTAATGCAGGATGCCAATCTTGACCCGGTTGACCCATTAGGCGGAAGGCGGAAATTTCCTGCCAGGGTCAGTGCCCTGGTGATGGACTTTGACGGCGTATTGACAGATGACAAAGTCAGCATTGACCAGGATGGGCGGGAGAGTGTACGCTGCAGCCGTTCGGATGGGTTTGGGCTGACCATGCTGCGCGATCAGGGCCTCACCCAACTTTTCATTCTGTCCCGTGAAGAAAACCCGGTGGTTTCCGCGCGAGGTAATAAGCTTGGAATTGAAGTGTTTCAGGCAGTCATGGATAAAGCCACAGGTTTAAACGCGCTGATCAGCCAGCGAGGCTTGAACCCTGACGAGGTTATCTTTGTGGGCAATGATCTGCCCGATTTGGCTGTTTTGCCCATAGCGGGCTACTTCGTTTGCCCATCGGATGCCAGGTCTGAAGTGCTAAGGCAAGCTGACCTCGTGCTGACCCATCCGGGCGGTAAAGGCGCCATCCGCGAATTGACTGACCTGATCTTTCAACATAACTTAACTTATACTCAGGAGTAACATGCAACGTACCATAAGAATTGGTAACAGACTGGTGGGGGACGGGCAGCCGGCGTACCTGATTGGAGAAATCGGAATCAATCACAATGGTAGCCTTGAGAACGCCAAAGCGCTAATCAAGGCAGCCAAAAAAGGTGGATTGGACGCGGTCAAGTTTCAAAAACGTACTCCGTTATTATGTGTTCCTGAACACCAACGCTCGCAAATGCGTGACACCCCTTGGGGATACATCTCGTATCTTGACTACCGATACAAGGTGGAATTCGGTCAGGAAGAATACACGGAAATCGACCGCTACTGCAAGGAGATCGGCATCGATTGGTTTGCGTCCTCGTGGGATGTTCCTTCAATCGAGTTTATCGAGCAATTCAACCCGCCGACGCATAAGATCCCTTCCGCCTTACTTACCGATCACGAGCTGATCCGGGCATACAAAGCTACAGGCAAACCGTTGATTGTTTCGACGGGCATGTCAACGCTGGATGAAATCAAAGATGCCATGGACATCCTGGATGAGGACAACATTGTGCTCTGCCACACCACCTCCAGTTATCCCTGCCCGCCAGAGGAATTGAACTTGAATATGATTCCTACTCTGAAGCAAATGTACCATTGCCCGATCGGCTACTCCGGTCACGAAGTCGGTTTGGTGCCTTCGGTGGTCGCGGTTGCCCTGGGTGCCTGCCTGGTTGAACGCCATATCACCCTGGATCGCTCCATGTGGGGCAGCGACCAATCCGCTTCGGTTGAACCGCAAGGTGTAGAGACGTTGGTCAAGTACATCCGGGTGATCGAAAAGTCGCTGGGGGACGGCGTCAAGCAAGTTTATGATAGCGAAAAGTCTTCACTTTCCAAGTTAAGGCGTTACAGTCAATAATGATGAAACCACGAGAGCTGCTCACCAAAGCCCGCAGCCATTTTGCGGTCAGGAATGCCCATAATTCGGACGGCAAGCGCATTCGTCGCATGGCTAAATGGGTGTCTGAAAATGCGCTACCAGCTACCGAGCCGCCGATTGTGTTTTTCAACGCTTCCACGCGTTTGAGCGGGGTGAGTCTGAACGCGGGATTCGCCTTAGTGACCAGTTGGTCCCTGCGGATGCAAGGCATACCGGTAGTCAATTTTGTGTGCGAACGTGGCATGACGCAATGCGTGTTGGGCACGGATCGCAATGAACCGCCCAAAGCGCCGCCCTGTAAAGAGTGTATCGCTGAATCAGATTGGGTTTATTCCTATTCGGACCAGGTGCGGTTTTCAATCGTCGTTGATCCCGAGCTCGACCAGGCAATTGAAGGACTGGATCTGTCTGGGCTAAGCACTTTTGCCTACCAGAACATGCCCTTGGGTGAATTGATTCTTCCTTCGACACGTTGGATTCTCCGGCGCCACAATTTACTTGAAGATGAAACAACCTTGCGCATCATGCGCGAGTACATCCGTTCAGCCTGGAGCCTGGCGAAGCAATTCGGCACTTTGCTTGAGCAATTCCAACCTCAAGCTGTTGTTGTCTTTAACGGCATGCAATTTCCCGAGGCTACAGCCAGGTGGGTGGCCAAACGGCGCGGCCTAACGGTTTACACCCACGAAGTGGGTTTGCGCCCGATGAGCGCTTTTTTTACCGCTGGCGATGCCACTGCTTATCCGCTTGATCTGCCCGCTGATTTTGCGCTTGACCAACAAGAAACTGCCCGGTTGAACGATTACCTCGAGAAGCGTTTCAGTGGTAACTTCCAGATGGCTGGGGTCAAGTTTTGGCCAGAGATGAGTGAACTCGAACCGGAGTTTATCGCGTTGACCAAGAAGTTTTTACAGGTCGTGCCGGTGTTTACCAACGTGGTCTTCGACACCAGCCAACCCCACGCGAACATGCTTTTTGAGGATATGTTTGCCTGGCTGGACGAGATTTTGGCAACCGCCCGGCGTCACCGCGAAACCCTGTTTGTCATTCGTGCCCATCCTGATGAAGCCCGCAAGGGCAAAGCCAGTGAAGAGTCGGTGGCAGACTGGGTGGCAAAAAACCATATCACTTCTGAGCCCAACATCAAGTTCATTCCCGCGGACGAGCATATCAGCTCTTATGATCTGATCCGCATGGCAAAGCTGGTGTTGGTTTACAACTCGACCATCGGTCTTGAAGCGTCTATCTTAGGCGCACCAGTGTTGGCCGCGGGCAAGTCGCGCTATTCTCCGGCTGATGTAGTATGGCTGCCTGCTAAACGCGAAGCTTATTTGTTACACCTTGAAGGCATGTTGAGTTCCCTCGACATTGATGTTCCGCAACGCCTTGCCCGTAACGCACGGCGTTTTCTATACTATCAACTCTATCGTTCCTCGTTGAGTTTTGAGGCCTTCCTTGAAGAAGACGGTATTTGGCCGGGTTATGTCCGGTTAAAGGAATTTGATCTTGAAGCCCTCATGCCTGAAAATTCGGCCACCCTGCGAGTGATCCTGGATGGGCTGTTGCATAATGGCAACTTCATCCTCGAGAGAGGCGATCTGTGAAGATCAAGAATTTGGTAGCCTTTGTGCCTATGCGGCATACTTCGATCAGAGTACCTGGGAAAAATTATCGCCCGATCGCTGGAAAACCACTCTACGCTTACATTCTGAATACTTTGCTTCAGGTCCCTGAGGTCACGAGGATCGTTGTGGACACCGACTCACCAGTCATACTGGAAGGGCTGGTCAGAGATTACCCAATGGTGATTGGCATCGAGCGACCGGAACACTTGCGTGCGGATACTGTGCCGATGAATGATGTTCTACTGCACGACACCAGCATTGTCAAAGCAGATTGGTATCTACAGACACACTCCACCAACCCGATGTTGAAGCCCGAAACTATTCGGCAGGCAATCCATGCGCTCGAAGTAGATTACCCGAACCACGACACCTTGTTTGGCGTGACGCGCCTGCAAACCCGCCTGTGGGACGCAGACAATCAGCCTATCAACCACAACCCTGCTGAGCTCTTGCGCACACAAGATCTGCCACCTGTTTTTGAGGACAATTCCTGCCTGTATCTCTTCAAACGCGAGGCAATTACGGCATACGGCACACGGCTTGGTGCCCGTCCGCTAATGTTTGAGATTCCGGCTGCGGAAGCGGTGGACATTGACGAAGAATTGGATTTCACCATCGCCGCGATGATGCTTGAGGCGCGTAAGGCTGCCCAAGAGCCAGCACAAGAGGAAAACAAATGAAGACTGTTTTGATGACTGCCCCTTATATGATCCCTTTCATGGATCGCTTCAGACCCATCCTGCATCGTTTAGGCTTGGGAGTGATCGAGCCTGAAGTGGAAGAGCGCTTTGAGGCCGCTGAACTATTAAGATTTGCGGGTCATTTTGATGGCACCATCTGTGGCGACGACCGCTATACCCGCGAGGTTGTGGCTGCTTGCTCTCCGAGACTCAAGGTAATTGCCAAATGGGGCACTGGTATTGACTCGATCGACCAGGATGCCTGCGCCGACTACGGCGTTAAACTATTGAACACGACCAATGCTTTTACGGTACCGGTGGCTGAAAGCGTCATGGGATACATGTTGGCTTTCGCCCGCCGTCAACCTTGGATGGATCGCGAAATGAAAGCCGGGGTTTGGAATAAACTTCCCGGGCACACTCTCAGCGAGTCTACACTTGGCGTGATTGGTGTTGGCAACATCGGCAAAGCGGTGTTGCGACGAGCACGAGCCTTTGGAATGAAATTGTTGGGCAACGACATTGTCGAAATCGCGCCTGATTTTTTGGTTGAGAATGGCGTGGAGGTTACCTCGCTTGAAGATCTGCTTCGGCGGGCTGATTACATCAGCGTCAACTGTTCGCTCAACCTCAGTTCAAGACACCTGATGAATGCTGTCACTTTGGCACATGTCAAGCCGAACGCGGTATTGATCAACACCTCGCGTGGAGCTGTGGTAGATGAACCCGCGCTGGTGGAAGCGCTCAGCCAGGGTCAGTTACACGGCGCAGCACTGGACGTATTCGAGGACGAACCATTACCCGCTGAAAGCCCGCTGCGCCGCATGGATAATGTCATGCTGGCACCGCACAACACCAATTCCAGCCCGGTCTATTGGGAACGCATTCATTGGAATACGTTGCGTAACCTGTTAATCGGTCTGGATATTCCTGTAGGCGACATCAATAGTCTCAGAGCGCTGGAAGCAAAATAATCATTCAGAGGACATATGACTTCAAAAACTAAGAAAACCGTTTTGATTACTGGCGCGGCTGGAGGCGTTGGCCAGGCGACCGTCAAAGTCTTCAACGAAAAAGGCTGGAGGGTGGTGGGGGTGGACCGCAAAGAGCGTTATGGGGAATTCCCAGAGAGCGGTTTATTCATCCAGGCTGATATTGCGGTTCCTGCCAACCTTGAAATGATTTACCAGAAAGCATCCGAGTTCACACCAACGCTGGATGCGGTGGTCAATAACGCGGGTTACCAAATCAGCAAACCTCTCATTGAAACTACGGCCGAAGAATGGGATATGGTCATGGCATCCAACCTGCGAGCCGCGTTTTTGGGTGTCAAGTTGGGATACCATTTGCTTAAAGCTGAAGGGGGCGGGGCAATCATCAATATCTCCAGCGTGCATGCCGTGGCAACATCAGCGAATATCGCTGCGTATGCCGCTTCGAAAGGTGGCTTGCTGGCGCTTACGCGAGCGATGGCGATCGAATTTGCGCCGGATAACATCAGGGTCAATGCAGTGCTGCCTGGCGCGGTGGACACACCCATGCTGCGGGAGGGTTTCCGTCGCGGTCGACCCGGTGAGCTTCCAGAAGAGGAGCAATTTGCCGCGCTGGCCAAAAAGACCGTCAACGGCCGCATCGGCCTGCCTTCAGAGATCGCATCGGTCATTTATTTCTTGGCTGATAACGAACAGTCCAGCTTTATGACTGGACAGTCCATCATAGTGGATGGTGGAGCCACTAGCCGCCTGTCGACGGAGTGAGATGACTGATACATCACCCCGACCTGAAATATCACCTGTTGGCAAGCTTGCACGACGGGTATATGATAGCGTGCGCCGTTTGCCAGACCTTCCAAGTGCTTATTTGCATCCCTGGCGCAGAGAATCAATGCGCAAACTGGGTGAGCTAAAAGACAGTCATAAAGGTGAACGCTGCTTTATCGTGGGCAACGGGCCATCGCTTAAAATCACCGATCTGAGCAAGTTGCAAAACGATTTTTCAATTGGCTCCAACCGCATCTTCCTGGCAGAAGAAGAATTAGGCTTCAAACCTTCGGTGTTGCTCTCGGTCAATGATCTGGTAGTGCAGCAGAGCGTAAAAGAACTCAGCGCGTTGCAGATGCCTAAATTTTTCAGTTGGCGGGCGCGCAAGTGGATCCAGCCCGACGCGCTGACGCATTTCTTGTATACAACTTACACCACCCCATCCTTTGCCAAAGACGCACGCGGTCGCATTTGGGAGGGAGGCACCGTTACCAATGTTGCCTTACAACTGGCGTATCACCTGGGTTTTAAGCAGGTCATCCTGATCGGTGTGGACCACAATTACGTTGATAAAGGCAAACCCAACTCCACCGTGGAGTCAAAAGGCGACGACCCCAACCATTTCTCGACGAAATATTTTGGCAAAGGGTTTCAGTGGCAACTGCCAGACCTTGATGCCTGGGAAGATGGCTACCGAACGGTGCGCAAGGCTTATGAGGCGGATGGCAGGGAAGTGCTTGATGCCACTATCGGAGGCAAGCTGCAGGTCTTCAAAAAGGTCGATTACAAGGTGTTATTCGAGTAGATTAAACTAATTCTTTGCCGCGCGAGAGGCGAAAATAGCCGGTGCAAGTGCCTGTAACTCTGGCAGGCGGTTGCACAAACCAGAAAACACCACTTTGGGAAGTTTTGATTCATTTAACCGGGTAGCATTGGCAAGCGCTGTGCGCAAAGCGTTCAGCACAGATGAGTCCAATTGGCACAGCGGCTGACCGATGATGATCAACTCTGGTCTCAGGATATGCACTACTCCGGCAAGTCCCTGGGCGAGTTTTGCTACTACCAACTCAAACAATTCCCTGGCATAAGGGTCATCGCGATTGACATCCTGGATCATCTCTGCCAGGCGAACCTCTTCTGGCCAGTGCTGAGTGAAGTGCTGCTTGCCGAGCGACACAATTCCAGCAGGGCTGGCGCAAGAATTGAGTGTAGGCCCACTTGGGTCACCGTCTAAGGTAATTACGCCAATATCTCCAGATGTTCCTCCCGAATTTCGATACAGCGAGCCATTGGTGAGGATACCAATCTGAACTGTGGGAGAGAGAGACACGAATATCAAATTTCGTGTATCACGGCCTTCACCGAATAGGGCTTCAGCCATCACCCCAGCGTCGGCTTTTTTTGCAACAACAGTTGGCAAATTGAAGCGCAAGGCCAGTTGGGAGCGAAATGGCACGGTGTGCCACAGCGGGAAGTCGGCAGTGGACTCAAGCATGCCGGTGTCTTCGTCGTAATTTCCAGAGACAGCCACAGACAGTTTATCCGGCAAGGGCAGGCGTTGGGCTTGTGTCAGGCTCAACAGGCGATCTGCTGTGGCAGAGACTGCCTCAAGTGTGGATTGGAAAGGTTCATCCATGGGCGGGGCAAAGCTGAGACTTTCGTAAACACGACCGCTGACGCTTCCATAGACCAGCAGCACTTGATCACCATCAATGTTCAAACCGAGCAGGTTGTTGGTTGTTTGCGGGAGGGATTGAGTAGAGCGCAGCATGTCTTTGATTATAGTCAAATCTGACAATTTTAGGAGTTGTGCTCATTCCTATTGCGTGTGATGTTCTGCTCTTGACTAAAAATTAAACTGAGGTATATAATTAGACGAGAAACGAATTATTGTCTAATAATTAACAAAATAATTGATTGTGTAGACCAGAGGTAGCCATGCCAAGAAAAGATGATCGTCGAATCCTAAGAACGCGCAAACTCTTACGCGAGAGTATGCTTCAATTATTCCTTGAACGCGGTTATGATGACATCAGTATCCAGGATGTCACCGACAAAGCCAATCTTGGACGCGCAACCTTCTACCTTCATTATCGTGAAAAGGATGACCTTTTGGCGGATGTGATTAAGATGCAATTTGAAGATTTCGTTGCAACTGCTCCGCCCCTTATCTCTCCCAAGACCAAAAGTGTGGATTCCAAGCGGATCCAACACTTATTTGAATATGCCGAATCACGATATGACTTTTTCCGGATCCTGATGATCGGAAAAGGCAGTGTAGTGGGTTCACGCTATTTGCAGCAAGCCATTCGGGATGATTATAGGCGCGACATCGATCGCATGCAGAAGGAGTGTGGAGTTGTTCCGACCATCTCCCGAGACTTCATCGAAAACTACTATGCGGGTGCGATGATCTCTCTCATTTACTGGTGGCTGGAAAATGACATGCCTTTCACCCCTGAAGAAATGGCGGATATGTATTTAAAAGTCAACGGATTTGCTGCCTTGATGGCCACACCAGGGGTGAAGGATGTCCGGACACCTCTGTTTCTGGGCCCGCAGCAGCAAGAAGAATCTAAACCGAGTGCAACAGTAACTAAAAAGCCTGGTCGAAAACCAAAAGAAGCCGTCGCTGAAGTGGCGGAGTCTACCGCGAAAGAGGCGGATTAACCGCCCTGGAGATCTATTGTGAATATTCTGTTTGTCTATCCTGAATTTCCAGACACATTCTGGAGCTTTAAACACGCCCTCAAGTTCATTAGGAAAAAATCTTCTTCACCACCGCTTGGTTTGCTTACCATCGCGGCAATGTTGCCAACAACCTGGGCAAAACGTCTCGTGGATATGAACGTTTGTGAGCTTAAAACTGAGGATATCCAGTGGGCTGACATGGTATTTATCAGCGCGATGGTAGTGCAGCGCCAATCTGCCGTAGAGGTGATCGCGCTGGCTAAATCCCAGAAGAAGACGGTCATTGCTGGTGGACCGCTCTTTACTATGGAGCCCGACGCTTTCCCCTTGGTGGATCATCTCATCCTAAACGAAGGAGAAATCACACTTCCCCTGTTTCTGGCAGATCTGGCCAAAGGCAAGGCGCAACGGGTATACGAAACAGATCAATATGCTGACATCACAGTGACCCCATTACCGCTGTGGGAGTTGATCAATCTACGCAATTACGACTCGATGAGTCTGCAGTATTCGCGCGGGTGCCCGTTTGCTTGCGATTTTTGTAATGTTACTTCGCTGCTTGGCCACAAAATGCGCCTCAAAGGCACTCAGCAATTCATTGCAGAACTCGACAGCTTGTATAAGCTGGGCTGGCGGCGAAATGTCTTCATTGTGGATGACAACTTCATCGGCAATAAACGCCAACTCAAAGAAGAGTTGTTACCCGCGTTGATCGCATGGCGCAAAGGCAAGAAAGGCTGCCTGTTCATCACTGAAGCCAGCATCAACCTCTCGGATGACGATGATCTCATCAACATGATGGTCAAAGCCGGCTTTACCCAGGTCTTTATTGGTATCGAAACGCCTGATGATGTCAGCTTGACGGAATGCGGCAAGAGTCAGAATCGCAACCGAGATTTAGTTAGCTCGGTTAAGAAACTGCAAACACTTGGGCTTCAGGTCATGGGCGGCTTTATTGTTGGCTTCGACAACGATAACCAAAGAACCTTCGACCGCCAGATAGAGTTCATCCAAAAAAGCGGTATCGTCACCGCCATGGTCGGCTTATTGCAAGCCCCTATCGGCACGGGGCTGTATCAGCGTATGCTGCGCGAAGGACGGTTGAAAGAGGAAGGCTACTCAGGAGACAATGTAGATGGAGAGACGAATATTGTTTCCGTGATGCCTGCAGATGCTCTCAAGACTGGTTATCGTAAGATCCTTGATACCATTTACTCAACAAAAAATTATACTGAAAGAGTCATGACTTTCTTGAAGTCTTTCAACCCAGCCCGTCATCCCGTGACGATGGAAGCCCAGGAAGTGCTGGCGCTCTTCAGATCGATCTGGCAGATTGGCATTCGCGGCCGTCGTGATGAGCGCCAGTCTTACTGGAAACTTTTTTTCTGGTCACTTTTCAAGCATCCTGCCAAATTCCCGCTCGCCATCACTTTTTCAATTTACGGTTATCACTTCCGCAAGGTAAACCAATTGCATGTGAGCGGTGTGGCGTAAACCTGCCGCATGTAATTGTGTTTTAGTTAGTATTTTCGTTAGCCCTATGTTTTCGTTAGCCCAAGGTTGGAGGTCCAAACAAAGGTACAATTGACAAGGAATTTTTGACTTAAGGACTTGCGATGAAGACTATAAAATCAATTTTCATTCTCTTGCCAATTGTTTTGGTAGTGCTTTCTGCGTGTGGCACGGGGACGGTTCAACCCACTGCTACACCCACTCTCAACCCAACTCCAGTTGTGCCAACCGTTGACCCCATAACCCCAACACAGACACCCGAACCAACCCTGACCCCAACGAACACCCCTACCAACACGCCAGAGCCAACCGCCACCCCAACGCTTATCCCATTCAAGGGCTTCACCGATACATTCCGCTTTTACCGCACCTGGTACGACGATGGGACAACGGTGTTTTACTTTTTAAACGCTGGCATAGACCAGCCGCTCTATGCCAAAATTGACGAACATCAGTTGTTTTGCGAATACGACACAAAGACTCAATCTGCGATGCAATGTGTTTCAGGGGACCGCATTGAAATTGATTCTGAAAACCCAGTTTCCATCGAATTCTTCGCCGATAAAGGTTTTTACCAATCGGTTTATCAATATGAAATTAAACTCCCTAAAGCATTGGTGCCGATCTATAGCAACGAATTTGATTGTCCCGATCGAGGTTTGAACGTGCAATGTGAGTACGAATATCGCAAGTACGAAAATTTATGCACCACAAGCATTACTTGTTACGATGCTTGTGGGTATTATTATTCATTTGACAACATCCCCGCTGGTCTGGACGCTCCTTGGACGCCCATCGGTTCGTGTCCATGAGAATGACTCGCTTTCATCGGGGCTGGATCTTCATCCTTGGCCTTGTAGTGATTGGTCTGGTTTTGTCCGGTTGTGACCAGGTGTTTCCACCCACACCGACTGCAACTCCAACGTCTACGACTACCCCAACAGTTACACCAACCTTTACACCCACCCAGACTCCGACTGAGACCGCTACGCCAACCTTGACCCCGACCTCAACCAAAACCGCGACTCCAACGGCTACTCCAACCGAAGAACCGACGCTCACTCCTACTTGGGGACCAATTCCAGGCATGCTGTGGCCGCGGGCTACCTTCACTGCCAATGATATTACCTGGGGAACGTGGTGCCCGGATCGCGGACAAAACGTCAGTTGTGAAACTGAGTATCGCAATTATGGAGGCGTGTGTACCGTCGGAATGACCTGCTATGACTCCTGTGGCTTTTATTATTCTGTGGATACCATTCGCTACTACACTGGACCCTACAGCTTTTCTGGCCCATGTTATTGAGGGCAGCACATGAGGAGAGGTAGATCGCTCAGGCAATTCGTCATGACCCCGCTACAAGCTCAGATTAATATTTGTAGATTCCACCTCCGATAAACTCGCGAATGACAGAGTTTTCGGGAACGATCGAATCGTCATTGACCGCATCAATTTCGTCAAATAATGCGTTGATACGTGATGCGCGCTCAAAAGCGTCATGCCTGAGAGGGTCGTTGGCGAATACCTCAGTCCAGCGTTTGAACTCAGAGCCAAGTTTGACCTTATAGAGTGGCAACTCGTAGGGCATTGCGGAGCTGACGATAGTATCGCAAGTATGCATAAATGGGATGATATGGCGCAGTTCGCTTGAGCGCACGTAGTGCCAATGCAACAGGGTTTGGGTTGGGTCATAAGCACGATGGGCAGCGTCCCGCAGCATGCGCCGGATCAGCCGGATATCGGTCCAGCGTACGTACTTGCCTTTGCTGTCCTTCAGCTGTAAAAGCGGTTCAATATAAAGCTTGAATTTCATTTCTGGGACGATATCGATGGTCATCTCAGGGTAGAGCCCGTGCAGGCTGTCAATCAGGATGATGTCGTTCCTGTTCAGACGCATAGGAGTGCGTTCCGGAAAGCTATGGCCGCTTTTGAAATCATAGAACGGAATCCGTACCTCTTCTCCGCGGAACATGCGCGTGAGGTGTTCGTTAATCAAGGCCATGTTGAGGGCTTGGGGGGTTTCAAAGTCATAGTCGCCAAACTCGTCCTTTGGGTGCATCTCAAGATCAAAAAAGTAATGGTCAACGTTGAGAGTGACCAAGTTGAGACCTTCAGCGGCTAATTTTTCTCCGAGTTTGATGGTCGTGGTGGTCTTGCCGCTGGAGGACGGGCCGGCGATGAACACCATGCGCACTTCATCTTTGCGGTCAAGCACCAGGTTGGATGCATTCTCGACGTCCTCAGTGTAGGCGGCTTCCGCGGCGGTCACAATCTGGTGCAATTCGCCCTTGCGGATTTTGTCATTAAGCAATGCTGTGGTGTGCACGCCGTGTTCCACACTCCAATCCAGAATAGACCACAATTTCTCCCAAGGAATGTTAACTGAGGGCAAACTGTCACTTCCGACGCGCTTGTTGCGCTGACGGGTACGTTCGTCACGGTAAAGAATATAAGCCTTGGCGACGCGCGCGTGCCCATTTTCGATCAACACCTTCTCCACCAGGTCCTGAATTTGTTCAATGGTAGGGTTGACACCTTCGGGCGTGTTAGCTTGAAGTTGTTCAATCACCTGCGCAGCTAATGCTTCGCTGGTCTGGCGATCGCGTCCGCCCACCGCAACTGCTGCACGATAGATGGCATTGCTGATGCGTTCAGGAGTAAAAGGAACAACGCTTCCGTTGCGTTTAACCACAAATTGGATATCGGTCATAATTTCCTCCAAGGAGTGTCGAGTGTTTGCAGATAGTCATTAATGCAAGATTTGTGCTAATTCCTTATGCCTGGCAGTGACACCTGATTCTATGTTGATAATTCTATGGTGATGATGCTTTGGCTAAGGGGGTGGCATGCTATAATTTAGGGCATGAATCAACCCAAACCGCCTTCCAAACCGCTTATTATCGCGCATCGTGGGGCGTCTGCATTGGCTCCCGAAAATACGCTGGCAGCGTTTCGATTGGCGCTTGAGCTTGGGGCGGATGGCATTGAGCTGGACGTGATGCTCAGCAAGGATAAAGAATTGGTGGTGATACACGATACGACCGTGGACCGCACCACCAATGGGTCGGGCAAAGTTCCAGAGATGCTGTATTCGCAGTTACAAGAGTTGGTTGCCAATTCAGAATTTGGTGGGCAATTTACGGGTGAACACCTGCCAACCCTGGCTGAAGTCTTTGACCTGATCGGTACAAAGATGCTTATCAATGTGGAACTCAAGAATTACCATGCGCCTTTTGATGACCTTGCCAACCATGTTGTGCGTCTGATTGAAAAGCACGGCTTGAATAAGACGACCCTATTGTCATCCTTCAACCCGCTTAACGCGCGAAAAGCCAGAATTCTTAACCCATCGATACCTTTTGGTCTGCTGACTGAGCCAGGTTTGTTAGGCGCGTTGTTCAGAGGTCCTGTGGGTCGCACATTTGGTTACCAGGCTTTGCATCCTTACTACAAGGATGTGACTGCCGGAATGGTGGAGTCTCTTCACAGGCGTGGGCAGCAGTGCAATGTATGGACGGTGGATGACCCTAAAGCATTGCTTGCAATGAAGCGATTTTGGGTTGACGCGGTCATCTGCAATGACCCGGCAGCCGCGCGGGCCATTCTGGAGAACTGATGGCTCTCAGACGTGTGCTGGCTTCCCTCCTGATTGTAGGCATAATCCTTGGGGGTCTTGGGGGCTTACCCTCCCAGGCAAGGGCTCAAACGTCGCTGACAGCGCAAAGTCTATTGAATCAAATGACTCCTGCTCAAAAAATTGGCCAGCTTATGCTGGTGACTTTTGAGGGTACGAACACAAGCCAGACAAGTGCCATTTATGACCTGATTTCACGTTATCACATCGGCGGAATTGTTCTGAGTGCTGACAATAACAATTTTGAAAACACTCAGACCGTCCTAAAAGTCAACAACTTGACACAGTCTCTTCAGACGATTGCTTATCAAAAGAGTCTTTCCGAAGATGCCACACTCCAGAACGCTGGTGGACCTTATGTTCCGCTTTTTATTGGTATTCCCCAAAGCGAAAGTCCGGATAAAGTCAGTCAAATCCTTGAGGGAGTGACCCAGTTGCCCAGCCCGATGGCGATAGGCGCCACGTGGTCGCCTTCGCTGGCTACAGAGGTTGGCAAAGTTGCTGGCTCGGAACTGAGCACATTGGGGTTCAACCTTTATCTTGGCCCCAATTTGGACGTGGTTGACTCCAGCGATCTGCGCACCTCCAGTTATTCGGGCACGCTCGCTTTTGGGGGTGATCCTTACTGGGTGGGTGAGATGGGTAAAGCTTATATAGATGGTTTGCACGAGGGCAGTAACGGCAAGTTGGCGATCATCCCGAGTCACTTTCCGGGTCTTGGCGGTGCTGATCGTCCCATCCTGGAAGAAGTATCCACTGTACAAAAATCACTTGAACAACTCAAACAAATCGAGTTAGCTCCTTACCTTGAAGCGGTCGACACCACAGAACAACTTGGGTCCGCAGATGGTTTGATGGTTTCACATATCCGCTTTCAGGGGTTTCAAGGTAACATTCGTGCTACCACCCGACCCGTCAGCTTTGACCCTGATGCGCTGGCTCAGTTGTTGTCGGTCGAGCCATTACCGGCCTGGCGTGAGGCTGGGGGGGTGATGGTCAGCGATAATCTGGGTAGCCGGGCAGTGCGATACTTCTTTGACCCGACTGGGCGTTCTTACGATGCCAATAACATTGCCCGCACCGCGTTTCTGGCCGGCAACGACCTTTTGTACCTGAATAACATTTTGGGCACTGGTGATACGGATAGTTTTGAAACAATTAAAGGCGTTCTGGCTTTTTTTGCGCAGAAATACCAGGAAGATTCTGTCTTTGCTGAAAGGGTGGACGCGTCAGTAGGACGGATTCTCAATCTCAAGTTAAAGTTGTATCCCGACTTCAACTCTGCTGAGGTACTAAATCCCGGCGGAGCGCTCGATACTATCGGTTCATCAGGACAAGTAGCTTTTAATGTTGCTCAAGAAGCGGTCACATTGATTCACCCGGAAAGCAGCTATTTGCGAACCAATTTGGCTGGTCCGCCTTCGACCTACGAGTCGATTGTTATCTTCACTGATGTACGTGAGCAAAAACAGTGCGATGCCTGTGCGGAAACAAGCAATCTGGGTCTAAAATCCTTCCAGAACACTCTTTTGCGCTTGTATGGTCCCCAAGCCAGCCAACAAATTCTCGAAAATCGTTTGTACTCATACTCATTTGCTCAGTTAGTCGAGATTCTGGACCGGAAAACTGAACCGCTCGATCCTTACGTAATCGATAATCTTAAGCAGAGCCAATGGGTGATCTTTAACCTGGATGCCACAGACCCCAATCTGCCGGCCTCTTTAGCACTACAACGCTTGTTATCTGAACGGCCTGACTTGATTGCAGACAAAACTGTGATCGTGTTTTCTTACGGCGCCCCTTATTATCTTGACTCGACTGCCGTCACCAAGTTAACCGCCTATTACGCGCTTTATAGCAAGGGTGATGCCTTTGTCGAGATTGCTGCCAGGATTCTGATGCAGGAAAGCCAGGCGCGTGGGGCCTTGCCGATTTCGCTACCGTTGATCGGTTACAACCTCAACAATCAAACCGCACCTGATCCAAATCAGGTTATTCCGATCCAATTGCTCGCCCCGATTACCCCGCCAAGTGAGACCGAGCCGACTCCATCACCAGTTGGAGCGACGCCTTTGCCTTTGTTCCAAACCGGTGAGACCATACAGATTCAAGCTGGTGTTATCAGAGATAAGAACTCGCATCTTGTACCAGACGGGACCGTAGTTCGTTTCACTGTCAAGCAGGCTTCTGACAACACCATCATCGCCCAGCCAATCGCCACGACTTCTGCTGGGTTGGCAATTATTGCCTATCGCATCGATCGTGAAGGCATTTTCGAAGTCACTGCGGTCAGTGAACCAGCACTTACGTCTGGCACACTGGTGCTTAACACCCAGGGGGGACGCGCGGAGGTGATCATGCCTACGCCGACCCCTACGGCTATGCCTACAGCGACCCCTCAACCTTCTCCGACCATCGCGCCAACCATCCAGTCGACCCCACCTGAGCCAGAAAAGTCGGGTTTTCCCCGAATGCAGGACTGGTTATTGGTCGTGATGATTTTGATCATGGGTTTTGGGTTGAGCTATTTGATCGGTAATTACTGGTGGGGGGGCATGGCATGGGGATTGCGTTCGGGGGTTGCGACGCTGATAGGTGGGTTTGTTGCCTACATCCTCCTTACAATCGGGTTCTCATCTCTGGAGGAACTCGTCAAACAAGACGGCACCTGGTTTATCGTGCAACTGACCTTCGTGGGTATGTTCTTTGGTTGGCTGGTCGCATTCGCATGGTGGCTCTCGACTAGTTTTCGGCAGACCCCACACAAGGATTAACTGTCCAATATCCCTACTGCTTTTGTGTCATCCAGGCACAGCTTTGCCTGCCACCTTTAGGTGGGCACAGCGACTAATTCAATAGACCAGCCGAGTAATTATTGAAGCAAAACCCGACAATAATCACAGGTAGCAGCTTATGAGATGTCGGAATACCTTCCGTAAAGTACATGGGTCAGCATTCGTGGTCACTCCTCCCAACCTACAAAAAAAAAGCATCTATGGATTTACAAATTGCGGATCAGAGTCAACAACAAACTAATAAAACTCAGTCCGCCAGCGATGGCGAGCAGGCGTTTTTCGAGCGCACCAATGCTCGATTCTTTACCAAATACCAGATCTGAAGGTTTGGAGGTCAGTTGATTGAGCCTGTTGGTGCTCTCTCCGGTCAAGGCTTTGATAAACTCTCTGACATTTTTTGGGCGGTCATCGGGGTGTAAGGCTAACGCCCACAAAATGGCTTCTTCCACGCGGGGCGAGATGGCAGGGTTGATTACTCGCGGCGCTATTAGACTCTTGGGGTTCAGGAAGCGATCACGCACGTTAATTGGCGGCTGGTTGGTCAGAAGGTGGTAAAGCGTGCCCCCAAAGGCATAAATGTCTGCCCGGTTGTCGGTATGTGAGCTGTCACCGCCATATTGCTCCAAGGGTGTGTAAATGGCTGTGCCTTGTCCTTGAAGAATGGTGATGGTTACTTCGCCTGGGGCAAGCAGTTTGACCAGGCCAAAATCGACCAATTTCACCAACCCTGAGGGGGTCAGTTTGATGTTTGAGGGTTTGATATCGCGATGCACAATGGGCTGATCTTGCCCGTGCAGATACGACAAGGCGTCGCCGATCTGCAGCGCCCAATTCAAGACATCCGCTTCCGGCAGGAAGCGCTTGTCATTCTCGGCCTTGGCAATCAGCGCACGCAGGTCTTCACCCGGTACGAAATCCATCACCAGAAAGTCGGTTTCGTTGATCGAAAAAAAGTCGCTTACTTTGGGCAAGTTGGGGTGGTCGAGGCGCGCAAGAACGGTGGCTTCACGCAGGAATTGTTGGCGGAATTCTGCTAATATATCGGCTGGAAGTGTGGGGTCATAAGAGACTTGTTTGACGGCGCATTTACGACCGGCAAGGCGCGTATCTTCAGCCAAATAGATGCAGCCATAACCGCCCTGACCGATAATTCTCTCGATCTTGTAACGATCATGTAGCACTGCACCAAGACTGGGTTGAAAGCTCATCTCATTCTTCTATGCAACGATGTTTGCTGTTTGTCCTCTACTCGGCGTTTGTTCGGGTGCCAGCACAGTTGCGATATAATCACTTATTATAGTCGAAATGGTTACTAACATTCATGGTTGAATTCCCTGTTATTGTTGCGCATAGCGGTCCGCTCGAAGGCCAACTTTGGGTGCTGTCGGACCAGATCACAGTCGGTCGTGAGGAAGACTGCGACATTACCATCCCAGACCGACAGGTGTCGCGTCACCACGCTATCTTCCGCTTTACTTCAGCTGGTTCAACGGTCGAAGATTTAGGCAGCAAAAACGGCACCTTTGTGAACAGTCAGCGCATTGTTGAACCCACAAAGCTCAAGGAAGGCGATGAGATCAAAGTCTCTTTTGTGCAAACATTCCTCTATCTGAGCTCTGACGCGACCTTGCCTCTCAATGAATTACCCCCTGAACTGCAATTTGCGTTTAGTTTGCGGCTTGACCCATCCTCCAAACGTGTTTGGGTCAGAGGGGTCGAACTTGACCCGCCACTTTCGTCCCAACAGTTCAGCCTGCTGGCCCGGCTGTTCGATCAGGTTGGCGAAGTGGTCAGCCGCGAAGACTTGATCCAGGTGATTTGGGGCACTGAGGCACAATGGGTCACTGAACAGGCTTTCGACGCGTTGGTGCGCCGTTTACGCGACCGTCTGAATCAAATAGACCCCGGTTATGATTACATCGTCACCGTCCGGGGTCATGGATTGCGCTTGGAAAATCAGCCGCACTAAGCGGGGTTTTCTGCTTTCAAATTGCGGCGCATGGTAAAGCGCAACACTTCGCGGTTCAAATCCTTTAGTTGGGTCACCAATGCTGGCTGATTTCCAGCTTCTTCCATCTGGTTCGTGAGACTGGTGATCACTTGCATAAAGTCATCATTAACTGCTTCGTTGGCATTTTCAAGCATTTCAATGCGGGTCTTTTCGTCGGGAGCTTGCAGAAGCATCTCTATCAACTCGAGATAGACGCTCGATGTGCTGGCGGATTGGATAATGGCTACGATAGTAGAAAGCTTCTGTAGGGTACCTTCATCATTGGCTTCCTGAGCTTTCTTTGCAGTTTGGTTTAATACTTCACCGAACGCCTGATTGATACGCGGTAACGCTTGTTGGACTGCTTCTTCGAGGTTCTCTGATTTAAGCAGTTCATCGAGCAGCAGTTGGGCTTCATCTGCCTGTGCTTTAAGGGCGGCGTCCACCTCATCAGTAATCTTGAGTAATTTTTCGCGCAAGGCAATGAGATTGGCGCGTTCATCTACAGGAGCAGCATCAACGCGTTCGCTCAATACCTGGAAGAATTGATAATCCATGCCACCGCGGGCCATGGTGGCCTGAGCGGTCAACTTGGTGTCGCTGTCTGCGGATTTGATCAGCAGGTCGAGCAGGTTTTCACGCGTCAAGCCAGCTTTTGAAAGTTCCTGCAATTCCTGCATGGCTTCGCGGGTGACGTTAGCTTCGGCCGCAATTTGCTTGCCGAGCGTGGAGTGCTCCAGCAGCGCTTTTTGCAGGTTGGTCAGTGCCTTGACGCCTTGTTCATCACCCTGCGCGGCGGAAGCTTGCGCCAAACGCGAGAGCAGAGTAAAGAATTCCTCGTCGATTTTGGCGTCGTTTTGCCCCACTAAAACAGTCAACACATCTGGTTTGGCCTGTATCAGAGTCTGAATGAGCATCAACTTTTCCTGTTGGGCTTTCATCATCTCGGGAGTGATGCCGTCGGCTTCAAGAATACGCTCAAAAAGGCGCTGTTGGGTAAGCATGGATTGGGGCTTGAAGATGTAGCCCTTGCGCTTCTCGAGGGGCAAGTCGTCCACTGTTTTTTTGATCAACGGGCCAAAGGTCTGTTCCTGCACAGGTAAAGGAACGTTCAGCTCTGGCGGGAAGTAGGTCAACAACAATTCTTTGTCGGGGTCGTGATAGACGATTGGGGTGGGATAGACGCCTTGCGCTTTGCAGGTTGGGCATTGGAAGAAATTTGCTGAACCCGAAAGCAGCTTCTGCTTGGCTTCGGGGTCGGTATTCATGTCGAAGAGCCGCGTCAGCTCGATTGTCATCGGCTGGCGGCAATTGGGGCAATTTACACTGGTTCTGGCCATCTTGGTCTCATTTCTTGAGTAATGTGGGTAGATTATAACATTCGCTAATGAGGAAAATCAGGCTTGTCATATAAGAGGATCGTAAAAAAAGAGGTGGCTTGGGCCACCTCTCATTGTCCACTGAGTTGCTAATTACTTCTTATGATGTTTGCGGCTGTCAATAGCGACTGCGATGATGATGATTAAACCTTTGACGATGTACTGCAAATAAGGATTGACCCCGATGAAGTTCAAACCATAGCTGATCACCATGAAGATCAGCGTTCCAAAGATGATCCCGGGTACGGTGCCAATACCGCCGTTGAAACTCAGCCCACCTACGATACAAGCAGCAATGGCGTCAAGTTCGTAGCCTTCACCGGTACGGTTGGTGGCAGAGCCTACACGGGCAGCTTCCAACGCTCCACCCAGACCGTAAAGCAAACCGGCCAGAATGTAAACACTCATCAGTGACTTGAACACGTTGACACCAGAGACCGTCGCCGCTTCAATATTGCCGCCAACGGCATACATATTCTTGCCGAAGCGGGTTTTATTCCATAGTATCCAGATCAGAATGGTGATTATTACTGCATAAATAATCAGATGAGGGAGTTGTATCGCACCATCAAATAACCTGATTGAGCCCTGCGAGAAATTTTGGAAGTACTTTGCCAGGCCACCGATGGGTTGCGCGCCGTAAGGTGGGCGGTCATAATAAATCGAAGTCACGCCAAAAACGATAACCTGCATACCCAGTGTGGCGACAAACGGGTCCACCTTAAGCTTGGAGACCACATAGCCGTTGATAGCGCTGAAGATGGCTGTTAATAACATCACCAGAAGGACAGGCACAATGATTGGTAAAGCGGGCAAGTTGGGGTACATTCTGAAGCCGTAATTGACTGCCTGCAACAACGAAGCTGAAACAACCGCAGCCAAGCCCACCTGACGACCGAGTGACAAGTCAGTGCCCTTGGCAATGATGATGCCCCCCACACCCAGTGCAAAAATAAGACGGGTAGAGGCTTGGGACAAGATGTTTCTGAAGTTGGTCACTGACAAGAAGGAGGGCTCAAAGGCAATAATGATGACCAACAGCAAGAGCAAAACGATCATTATGGCATTGTTGAGCAGAAAGTCAACGAATCGAGTGTCTTTGTGTTTCTTTTCTACAACATCTACTTTTGTTTCCATTGATTTGGCCCTTCTTATAGATATTTAGCTGCAAGTGTAAGAATTTCTTCTTGCGTTGTGTTTTTAGTTTCAACGATACCAGCAACACGCCCGTTGCTCATGACCATAATGCGGTCGCTAATGCCGAGCAATTCAGGCATTTCAGAGCTAACCATGACCACGGCCTTACCTTCGTTAGCTAAGTTGAGCATCAGTTGGTAGATTTCAAATTTAGCGCCAACATCAATACCACGGGTTGGTTCGTCCAGTAATAAGATGTCTGGGGTGGTTAAGAGCCAGCGCCCCAAAATAACCTTCTGTTGATTACCGCCCGACAAGGACTGGACTAAAGTCTTTTGGGATGGCGTTTTTATGGCCATGCTCTCTATGGACCAATCAGTGTCAGCGCGCATCTTCTTTTCGTCAAGCAATAGTCGTTTTTGATAGGCTGCGATATTGGCAATGACACTATTAAAGGTGACTGTTCCAACAGCGAAAATACCATTGGCACGACGTTCTTCAGTCACCAGGGCAAAACCGTTATCGATACCCTCACTCGGGTTACCATTTTTGATGGGCTGCCCTCTCTTGAGCAGAGTGCCGCTTGTTATGCTGCGGGCGCCAAAGATTGATTCAATCAACTCGGTTCGCTGAGACCCAACCAGGCCCGCTACTCCAAGGATTTCGCCTTTTCGCAGGTCAAAACAAACATCCTTGAAGGATTTTGGATGAGTAGAGGTGAAATCGCGGACTTCGAGGATAGTTTCCCCTGGATGGTTTGTTTTTTCCGGGAATCGGTTCTCGAGGCTTCGCCCAACCATCAACCGGATGACATCTTCGATGGTTATCTGCTTTGCTGGATATGTTGCTACGTAACGGCCATCGCGCAGGATGGTAACTTCGTCAGCAATGCGCATGATCTCTTCCATTTTGTGGGAAATGTAAATAATACCAGTGCCTTTTTCGCGGAGCGTGTCGATAATGTGGAAGAGATGGTTTACTTCATTTTCGGTCAGCGACGAGGTCGGCTCATCCATAACGATTATCCTGGCATCGTAGGATACTGCTTTGGCAATCTCGACCATCTGCGCTTCAGAGACGGACAAATTACTGATTTTTTCGCGCGGGTCAAGGTGGATGTCGAGACTCTCGAAGATCCTCTTGGTGTCGTCAACCATTTTTTGTTCGTCCACAAACATGCCCTTTAGGGGGTATCGCCCCATCCAAAGGTTGTCTACAATGCGTGTGGTGCGCACTTGATTCAGCTCTTGGTGCACCATTGAAACGCCATTGTCGAGAGCTTGCTTGGCGCTGGTAAATTCAACCGGTTTTCCATTTAACAAGATTTGCCCTTCATCCATCTTGTAAATACCAAACAGAACTTTCATCAATGTAGATTTGCCAGCACCATTTTCACCCAGGAGGGCGTGAACGGAGTGGCTGCGTAATTGGAGGGAGACATTATTGAGTGCTTGTACACCAGGGAAAAACTTTGAGATGCCGCGCATCTCCAAAAGAACTGTCTCCTCGTCTACTATCATGGTATCTGGTTTCGTTTCCATGCCTTTGTCCTCTATTGATAAGCTTCCCCCTAATTATAAAAGAGATGCACTCAAATGAGTGCATCTCTTTGTTTTATATCAAATTAATCTGCGTAGCTATCTTCGGCAATCTTGATGTTGTCGAGTGTAATGCCAACATACGGAACACGAACAGCCTTGGTTTCGTCAAGAGTCCAGCTGGTGCTATCGAGGGGATCTTTGCCATTAGCCACATTGACCGCGAGATCAACAGTGGCTTTACCTTGGTTAGCGGCATCGTTGAGAACTGTGCCGACCAAAGTGCCTTCTTTAATCTTGATCAAAGCGTCAGGAATGGCATCCACGCCGACGACGGGCATAAACTTGGCATCGACGCCGAAGTATCCAGCAGCCTGCAGAGAGGCGATGACACCCAGAGCCATGCCATCGTTATTGGCAATGACATACTCAATCTTGTCGCCGTGTTTGGCAATCCAGGCATCCATCAAGTCCTTGGCTTTACCGGTGTCCCACATAGCGGTCTGGGCAGGTTCGAGGGCTTCGGTCTTGACGCCATCGGCTTCAGCGGTTTTGATCACCCATTCGGTGCGTGCTTCGGCATCAGGATGTCCAGGTTCGCCTTTGAGCAAAACATACTGCATGATTCCATCGCCATTGCGGTCCCACTCGGGGTGGGCTTTCCAGGAATCTGCCACGATTTTGCCTTGCATAACGCCAGATTCGGCAGAAGTCGTGCCAACATACCATACCTTGTCATAGGATGCCATGTCGACGGCACTGGGTTCCTTGTTAAAGAACACGACTGGAAGACCAGCTGCCTGGGCTTTGGTGATGACTGCTGAGGCGGCCTGGGGATCGACAAGGTTAATCGCGAGAGCTTTTACACCGCGGGAAATCATGGTGTCAACTTGCTCGTTCTGTTTGGCCTGGTCGTTCTGTGAATCGTTCATCAGGATCTCAGCGCGGTCTGCGGCTGAGGCGGTGATGGCACGGCGCACGAAGGACATGAAGTTGTCATCGTACTTATAGATTGTGAAACCAATTAATGGTTTGGTGGGACCAGCTGCTGGGGCGGCTGGGGCGGGAGCTGCGCATGCTGCGAGCAGCATAGTGGCTACCATAATAAAACTGACGACAAAAACAAAATTTTTTTTCACTACTTCCTCCTAAATAAATAATATGGTTGGACGACTTTTCGAAAACTCAACGTAGAAGTGATGTTGATGTCTCCTCCTCTACTAAATCGACCATGTAAATATGTTTCAACGTGCCTGCTTGGCACGGGTCAACCTGTAAATGTGTCTCGCAGCAGAGTAACTTAAACTCGGTGGTAATGATCATAAAGATACTGCTGCACACCGCAATAAAGTGTTCTGATGAGAGAATTTCATTTAGCGAAGTTT
>JBASOE010000106.1:0-10449 GCA_049657925.1 Anaerolineaceae bacterium | reverse complement strand
TTCTAAATGACAGAATAGGATTGAAACTGCGCTCTCTTCCATCCTGCACCCCCGTTTATCCCTGATCTGCAGGCGCTTTGCTTATTATTTGGATGCGATTGCTTTGCAGATCGGATAGCCTGTATCGGCCAGTAGAACCAATTTATGATAATCGTTTTGAGGTTGCCCGCCAGACAGCATTAGCGGTTAGGGCAAACCCGACCATGTAGATTGTCCAATGGAAGGAGGTTGGCTTCAAATTCGATAGTGTTTGCGCGTCCGCCGGCAACGCTGCCAAGGCGTCTGCCATGAAAGTATAGAGAAGGATCACAAGCCCGCTGACGAGGCAAACCCACTCCACAGGTTTAAGTTGAAATTTATATCCTTCTTCCTCACGGATGACCGCCCAAGCACCGCCCAACACCATCAAAACTGCAATCAAAAGCGGAGCCAGCACCGGTCCCCACCAGGGGAGGGGAAGCAGGAACAGGATGTCTATATCCAGAAAAGAAGCCGGCCAGTTAATAAAAACCTTGAGCCAGAAATAATAGAAGATATCCCACAAGCCAAAGGCAAAAAAGGTGAAACCCAAGCGGGATTGGAAGTGCTTACCGGCAGTCCAACCGATTGCCAGCAGCATGATCAGGGTAGCCAGCTCGCGGCCGAGTTCGACGCTGCCAATTTGAGGGTCAAAGCGGGAAATGCTGGCGGTAAGATCTGTGATGTTATAGACCCTGCGCAAATATACAACCGACGCTGATTCAATGTAAGCCATCGCAATGGCATAGACACCAACAAACCATAGGTTCGCGGAAGTTTTTTTCTGGGGATTGGTTTGATTTTCCAATTCTGCTCCTGTTTGCATCTTCATTGTTTATCCCGGGGTTTCAAGCAAGAATGAAGCATTGCTTGGTTTTCTCCCGGGAGACATTTTTAATCAATCAGGTTGAAAGTCCCCGAGGCTTACACGGAGGGTTTTTGCTGGTTTTCTTTGTAAAAGACCATTTCCCGAAGATCATGCTCAGCTTGACCGATCTTTTTTCCGTAATGGTCCAACTGTTCCTGAAAGTTCGTCCCCCGGTGGCTGAAGTTGTACCCGCTTTCTGTTTGCTCCAGCCAGGCCAGATTGGCTTTCTGGGAAGTGCTCTGGTACTGACCCTCAAATGCTACCTCTTGCAATGGAAGTTTGGGCGGCATAATGGGGTAGATCCCTTTGGCATACCCAAATACAAGCGTCATCAGGGGTACCGCCCCCTCAGGAAGCTTCAACTTCTCCTGCAAGTATTTGGCATCCAACAGTCCGCTCTGCCCGGTATCCGAAAGCATCACTGACGAAACACCCACGGCTTCCGCTGCCAGATTCATGGTCATGGCGGCCAAAGAAGCATTAACAACAGCAATCGTATACTCTGTTAAGGGACTGTATGGGAAATCCTCGATCACCTGGCGATAGCGATGGGTATCACTGATGACTATGACCGCCTTGCTGCCCCGAAAAGGGAGCATTCGTTCAAAAGTCTTCCGCCAAAGAGACTGATCATAAACTAAAAAAGTCCAGGATTGCAGGTTTACACCGCAAGGGGCCAACCGGCCAGCTTCTAAAATGGCGTGAAAGACGTCCTCAGGGATCGGCTGGGAGGTAAAGGAACGCACGCTGCGCCGATGATAGATCTTTTGCAGCATTTCATTATCTGAAAGGGAAGCGGGCACGTGGCTCTTCCCTCTCAGAATTTTTACCAGATTACTGAAATTTTTACCGGCACCCTGCTTGTTACTCACGCCTTTACTCGACCGATTCGACCGTTTCTTCAATACGGGAAGCCTCAGCGGTTTGTTTGGGCAACGGAGCTTGCGAGCTATTGAGGGATTTCACAGCTTCTGCTTCCACATCCGCACGTTCCTTCTCGTTCAAGGAAACAAAACCTCCAAACAGGCGGTATTCATCCATACGGCAGGAATTGACAAATTTTCCTTCGTAAATAGTGATATCCGGGCAGCTGTCGCACATATCCGCCCGACCGTCTTTTTGAACATCCGGGGCTTGGATAATGCTGATGCTCTGGACGTAAATCCTGTCGAAGAGCCGGCCGGGGTGTTTGAACACGTCTTTGCGCCAGGTCTTGCGTGCCTGGCGTGAAATCTTGTCCCAGGGGGAGAACCAAAAGACTTTATGACCAACCTCGCCGGAGTCCATATAAGCCATATAACGGCCCTTCTGCATGTGATACCCTATCTGGGCTAATTCCATGGTTTTGGCGCCAATTGAGCCAAACATCCTCTTCTTGCTGCCAATCATGGCACCAATCAGCCACTTATAGCTGTCGTGACGGATGCTTCCGCCCAGGTAGCCCGAAGACTCATATTCCGGGAAGCTTTCCTGAATAAGGTCATGCACCTCTGGCGCGGTTACAAAATGGTCAGTGAAGGATTCGCGGGTATAGCTCAATTTGCCCAGATCCACCTGCTGGTCCTTTGTGTCAGTGGCGATTGTGTCTTCAGTTGTAGCCGTTCGATAGGTGATGAATACCAGACCATTCACCTTTTCGAGGTTGGCATTTCCCCAGCGCACTACCTCTGGAATCTCATGGAAAGTGTCAGGATAGACCGTCGAGTTGAAGGCAAGGGATAACCCGCCTTCGGCAGCTATCATGTCGGCATAGTATTGCCGCAGTTGATTATGCTCTGCCTCGTTCTTGTCCTTCCAATTAGGCCGCCCTTGGTGACTGTCAATGTGCATCGTAAACCCGGATAGGCCGGCTTTTTTCAATTCGTGCAGAAATTCAGGTGTCAGCGCAATACCATTGGTCAGAATGATGGGCTTTACACCTTTACCGGCAATGTACGATAGTAATTCCAGAATGTGGGGGTAGATCAGGGGTTCACCGCCGGCAATTGAAAAATTGTCGGGGTTGCGCCACTTAATGAAGAAATCCACCTCTTCTTTAAGCTGTTCTATAGGTTTGTGACCTGTCATGTATTGACGATAACAACCTTCACAGTGGATGTTGCAAACATCCGTTACCTCAATCCAGGCAATCGGATTATCATTCATCGACCACGGAAAGCGGTAGTAATCACGTTTTTCAAGCATTAATTCCTCCAATAAATAGTAACAATAGTGTTTTTACTTTCATTTCTTGCTGCAAATAAGGGCAGTTCTTCGCGCTGGTATTCCACCATATTTATCGTTCTCCCTGGCAGACAAACTGTCAAGAGGATCCATCCACAAGGTGTTTACGAATCTCTTGCCAGAAGACAACCCACTTGCATAGCCTAATTCACATCGTTTAATCCGATCAAGCATAAACATTCTTCTTTAATTCTGCCTAAAAAGTATCCAGGGCAGCCCTTAAGTTTGTTTTTCTATCCTTAAGAACCTCTCTTAAAGCATTTTAACTGGTTTCTCTGGTCTGTTAAAAGGTTTACAAGCGCTTAACCTTTGTTTAATGCTGTTCTGCCTATTCTTGAACAGATTTTCAAAAACAACTAACCGACCTCCATCAAACCTAAATCGACATAGATCAGCTAAATCCATCGCAATATAGAATGATTAACCCTTAAAACAGTCATAAGTTCCAAAGAGCATTACCCATTGCCAGAAAACAAGCTTCATGAAGTGCGGGGTCGAACTGCCATCAGAGATATTACTCCAAACCATGCAGAAAGTCACCTTTCTTTTGCGGATGTAAGCATTGGCACAAAGGTTATGGATTGCATTGACAACTTCGACCGATCAAAACGGTTGGGGATTCACTCAAGTAATGGTCGTAATGATGCTTATCAATTCCAGCCATTAACTAATACTCCGTTTATAGATATCACTATAGTTACTTTTTATTAATTTGTCATGGTTCATTAGTGCTATCAAAGTATCATATAAATAATCCATTCAATTTTCCTCCCGTTATAGTTAAACCCTGGGCAGATACCGGTTTGACAGGGCAATCGCATCTAAGTAATAGGCAACGAACCTGCAGCTCAGAAATAAACGGAGGTGCAGGATTGGCCATCTCTGACCAGTCTTGTGTTTATTTGAGAGTGAGCACTGGATAGGGGGCAAGTTACGCACCAGTTTATATATTCAACTTTGACAAACTACTAGTTTTGAGACTTATTAATGTAAACAGGAACTGTTGGGATTAACAGAACATTTTCACCTAAGTAGTTTACTTCTATAAAAGGTCTGAAAACAATTTTATCGTCTTGTTCCTTGAATGACACGTAACCCCAAAAGGTTCTCCCTTCATCTGAATCAGTTATATCCGATAACATATAACTCTCTAAATTTGAATAGACTTTTGGCCAATCTAACTTGAACTCAGTGATCAAAATATCCTTTTGGGAACCCGTAATTTGCCAATTTACCGCGGCTGTTAAATCGTCATTGATGGATGTTTCCATGGCAGAAGATGTGACCATAAGTATTGTTTCTGGAATGGTCTCTCTCTCTTCAACATAATATGGCGGAAGTTCAACTTCCCATTTATCATTTCCATTCCAAAAAACTATTCTATCAATCTGTTGAACACCAGTCCAAGAAAGGTTGTCATCCTTAGGGAAAACCATGAGTGTTAAGTTGAATTTATTAGGTTCAAGTTTGAATGGTGCCCAAACCATTGTGGATGAAGTAAAAAAAACTGATCCATCAGGTGAAATAAGACTAACCTTTTGGAATAACTGGTTAATCCACCTGCTGAGGTCACTTTGATTTTCATAATCAATTTGAGTCTCCAGATAAAAATAGAACGGAAACGCTCTGTTATATGCAGAAATATCGTTTTTACTGATAGCAATAAATGCTTCATTCTGATCGAGTTCAAGCGTATATGGTGTTGAACTTACTGTCAACACCTCTGGGCTTTCTGTCAACATATCTGGATTGTTAGTTGCACATGCCACATTCAAATTAATTAATACGATAAGTAATGCCCAAATGACAAGATTAAGTTTAGCTTTATCCATGTTTCGACTACTCCTTTGGGCCATACCATGGAAGGTACTAAAGGCAGGGTCTTGGCCTTTAGTACCTATCTCTTAGAATGTTCTAACTTCAAGGTTAACAACTATGTCATAAGGAGTTCCTTGCGCATTGCAAGGACCTGTCTCTTCCCCCGTAACATATGGGTTTGTTGAATAAATATAAGTAGTGACACAGGTGAAGCTCTTATATGGTCGGTAGTAGTTAACTTTTACTCTTCCGTCTCTCATATACGGCACAAAAAATGTCCGAGTGTATGAAGTTCCAACAGTATGGCTGTTGGTGTACTCGGCACCTATTTCAGCTGCCACTATTCTATCTGTAACTCCAACCGAAAGAGAAACTTGGCTGGTTGCAGTTGTTGTTTGTGAAGTAGTCCAAGACACTGATGGCCATGTTGACTCATTCGGAAATTGATCATTTCGTGTCCAACTCGATTCAGGACGCCAGACCCAATATGTCGACGACCCATTTACCACGTTTCGTACACCATGGTAATGGGGAATCAAATTGAAATGGTTTAACATAGGATCGCCAGAATGAGTATGTGGTTTAGAAAGTAGGTTGGCTAGCTCTATATCCTCTTTAGAAATTGAATAGCTTTGGATGTAAAAACCATCCTCTGTGTAGGTTATGTAAGGCTCACCAGTTTCAGACCTGGCACCGAAATCATCAACCATCGGGTATTCGGGAAAAGATCCTTGGCCGCCTATTCCTTGGGCTAAAACAGGTGTGGACATCGAAAAGCACAAGATCGCCGTTAATAGATAGGGTATAGCTTTCATAATCATGTCAATGCATCCTTTCTTTTAGAGCTTTAATTCGAGTAAGTAAAAATTGCAGTTCTGTTTGTCTTATAGTTCACTCCCTCATGAATAGATATTCTCTTATGTTGGTAGAAGTAATTCGTAATCAATCTCGTTTTATGATCAGAATTGGAAATTGTTCCTTCCTTCTGTAAATGCTAACGACGATTATTCTTATCGGCTAATGGGTGCTTTCTTGTGATGCTATTGAAACTCGCTCGACATGACTTCCATTCTGATATACATCTGCGACACTATAGACCCGATAGGTTGTACCTTTCGTTAATCCGGAACAAGACTCAAACAAGCTCACTCCTGATATTCCCGATCCATTGCCAGACCAACTTTCTACAGTCGTCCAATATCCATTCGATCCTTTTCTTTGTAGGTACATAGTCAGGTCGGCATAGTGCCCAGGATAAAGAGACAAAGTAGAGGTACAACTTACAAGTTCTCCTGCTGAGATTGATAGTCCAGTAGTGATCATTATGGTCCCTACATAATTTGGTGTAATGGTAGCGTTGTGGATTCCAAAAATAGTCTGATCATTGGCAAATGCTGACTTGGCCACCGGGTTGAAGACTGACAAAAGAATGATGGATATTATGAAAACCTTGATGCTTTTGCTCATCTGAACTCTTCCTCCTATGTTCTGTATTAAATAGACGCAATTAGACATAGAAGTGTTGCAAAAAATGCCTAATCAATATGGAAATGATTTGCACCAGATCTTAGTAGCGTATTTTTCACTTAGGGGTAATCAGCCGAGATTAATCGGCTGACTCTTTTGGGTTATTTTTGAGCTGGATAAAAGCCAGGGGTTCCTTGCTGGTGCTCGGAAGGATGCGCCTTACGATTATGCTGAGACCGTCAACAAAGGGCATGGACGCATTGAAACGCGACGTTGCTGGTCTATTTCTGATCCTGAATACCTGATGGACATCAGACAGGATTGGCCATCTCTGAACAGTCTTGTGTTCATTGAGAGTGAGCACTGGATAGGGGACAAGAAAGAAACCACTACGCGTTATTTCATCACTGACATAAAGAGCAAAGCGCATGAGCTCCTCTCACCCCAGCGCAGTCATTGGAGCATGGAGAACAGTTTGCACTGGGTGCTTGATATCGCCTTCAATGAAGACCGCGCTGCAGGGTGAGAAAGGATCATGCGGTTGGAAACTTCGCTATCATCCGAAAAATGGCGCTCAACTTGCTAAGGCAAGATAAGTCTGTCAAGATCGGTGCCCATGGAAAGTGTTTGCGTTGCGGTTGGGATCAGGATTATCTCCTCCATATTCTCTCTCAATACGAGGCGATTTCCCTGAACGTGCCATAGGTTGAAATGTGTCGAACTGAGGCAAAAAGAATCCTGTGAAGGAGGTGCTCGAGTACAATTTACAGATCCCGAAACAACGAGGTGACATGACCGATCTGACGAGTGTTCAAGTTCCAACTGCTTCAAGGCTGACCTCAGGTACCAAGACAGCTTTTGGTTTAGCTTCGCTGGGCATGGCGGTGATTGGTGGCATTTATGGTGCCATGCTGACCAAGTTTTATCAGGACAACCTGGGGCTTGGGCATCAACTCATCGGCATCGCCATGTTAATCTACGCGGTCTGGAACGCGATCAACGACCCCATTTTTGGCGAAATTTCCGACCGTACCGTCTCAAAACTGGGTCGCCGCATCCCTTATTTACGGTATACCGCCCCGTTCTTTGCTGCCACTTTCATCGCTGTGTGGTTCTGCCCGGAAAAGATATCAGAAATCGGCAAGTTCTGGTGGATGCTGGTAACCATGCTGCTTTATGATACCTGCTACAC
The DNA here is from genome assembly GCA_049657925.1 of Anaerolineaceae bacterium. Lineage (GTDB taxonomy): Bacteria > Chloroflexota > Anaerolineae > Anaerolineales > Anaerolineaceae > Mesolinea. The sequence continues at coordinate 2,863 of JBASOE010000106.1, read as the reverse complement.
CATTCTTGGTCTGGTACATGGAACTCTTTTGCCGGAATTATCCGAGTCGGATAAAGAACACGCGAAACTTTCGATGTTCGGAGCCATATTTGGGTTGATTGGTACATTAATTGGCTTTGTTGTCCCAGATTTAGTACGCCCCAGTGCAGCCAACCAATCTGCCTCACTAACGCCGTTGCGAATAGCCATGGTGATCGTGGGTGTGGTGTTTTCCGGTTTGATCTTCTACTCCTCTTATCATCTCAAGGAACATCGCGAGTACAGTTTGGTCGATAAACCCCTGCCGTGGTGGAAAGCGATCAAATCCACTTTCACTAACAAAGGCTTCCTTATTTATGTGATTGCCAGCTTTATGCAGACATTCATGTTTGCTATTGCCATCGGGGCGATCTTCTACATGTCAGATTATGTCACCCAATCCAGTGTGCTGCCGCTGCTGGCAGCCATGTTTATACCCATGGCGCTTTGCGTGCCACTGGTCTCGATTGTGATGAAGCGGATCACTGCTGCAACAACCTGGCAGATCTATCTGCTTATCGCCGGTGTCGGGTTTGTCTCCCTGTTTTTTTTACCCGTGAATTTGCTGTGGCTTGGCATGGCGTTGGCTGGTATTGGCTATTCAGGCGTCCAGGTGGTGAACTATATTGTGCTTGGGCAAGTGATAGATAAGGATGAGATTGATACCGGCGTGCGGCGTGAAGGTTCCTTCCTCGGGGCAAACGCGCTCATCACCAAACCAGCTCAGTCGCTGGCAGTCTACCTAACCGCACTCATCCTGGCATCAACGGCATTTGTGAGCATGGAATCAAATCAGGGGCAGATCTATTTGAACCAGCCTCAAACAGCACTGTTGGGAATTCGGGCATTGGTGGGGCTGATCCCTGGCATTGCCTTGATTATTGCAGCCATCGCACTGTTTTGGTTTCCTTACAAAGCCCAAAAGGTGGACGAGATCAAAACAACAATCCTGCAAATGCATGCCGGAAAGAAAACACGTCTGGCTGAGATGGAACAGGAGAAATTGCGGGAAGATCAAATCGGGTTTGAGCCATAATTCTTCGAGATTAGGCGTGATTCCTTATACTTAAAGTTGGTACTGCGTGATCCACATGTATAATTTTTAGATAATAACGCACCAATAATGTTGCACAGCAGCAACATCAAAAGATTACAGAGAAAGAGGAACTATGACTGATCACGATCTCCCCGAAGTACAAAGTTGGATGATTACCCCTGTTGCACTGCCCGAATTACCTTGGGCAAAAGATGCCTTGGAGCCGATTATTTCGGCAAACACCATAGAATTTCACTATGGCAAGCATCACAAAGCTTACGTCGACAAGACCCTCGAATTGGTAAAAGACACCGAGCTTGAGGGCAAACCTCTCGAGTTGGTTATGGACTATGCTGCCCGTCACACTGACAAGAAAGTGCTCTACAACAACGCAGCGCAGATCTGGAACCATAGCTTCTATTGGAAATGTTTGGCCCCCAAAGGCACCGTCAAACCTTCGGACGAGTTTAAGGCGATGATCGATCGTGACTTTGGCTCCTGGGAAGAATTCCGCAAGCAACTGATCCAGGCCGGCATGACGCAATTTGGGTCGGGTTGGGCTTGGGTGGTGGTTGACGGCGGTAAACTTTCCGTACTCAAGACCCCTAATGCTGACGAACCCTGGTCCGAAACCACCTCACCAGTCTTGACCCTGGATGTGTGGGAACACGCGTATTACCTTGATTATCAAAACAAACGCCAAGCTTATCTTGAGGCAGTGATTGATAATTTGGTCAACTGGGATTTTGTTGAAGAACAGGTTGTAAAGCACCAAGGCTAATCAAGACTTAACTGCAAAGGAGGGTTGGATGCAAATCCAACTCTCCTTTTATTTCCAATTTACTAAGTATTAGCGGTGCGAAATTATTACAAGTGTATGTACCTTTACCGGGTTTTTCGCCTGTCGTAGACAATATACTCCTCTCCTTGTTCATAGATGCATTGACTTGGTTTTGCGGGTATTGAGACCTATCAATTTTACTTGGTTATTTAGCATAACAACGTGCCAGGCAGGCATTGCCAGGCAGGCATTCAGGCGGGCCTGGCAAAGAACGACATCAGATATCACGGTTTCGCCGCCCTCGACGCCCTCCAAGCGCATGCTGCTCAGCATATGGTGCAGGATTTCGGTCGGATCATGGTTCTCACGCAGTTGGTAGCGGATGTTGAAGAAGTATTCACCAAGCTTGACGTGGATATCCACAATCTGCGGAGAGGTGATGCGTTGATCCCAGTGTTGAGCGGGGTAGTAGGTAATGGAGGCGGGCTGGCCATTGGCGGTTGAAGTAAAAAACGGAAAAGCATTGAGGTCGTTGAGCGGCGGCTCCTGTTCGGCGAGCCAAACCCCCAGTTGACGCTGAAACTCCTGCGGGGTTCGGCCTTCAGCCTTCCAGACAAGCAAGGTGATGCCCTCAATCCCCGCGATGTGTTGGACGAAACGTTGATACTCGGCTTTGAAATAAGCACCTTCAATCAGATTGCCGGGGACCACCTTGAAGTCGTAATCGTACCATTCGATAGGGACCTCCATGCTAAAGCCGATCGGCTCGATGCTGGTGGTTACCCATTGCTCAGTGCTACCCATGACGCAGTCTTCGACATGACTGATGGGGGTGGGGAACCAATCGGCCATTTGTGTAGCGAGGCCGGCTTCGGTGGCGGTTGCCTCAGCGGGGCTGACGGGTGTGAAGGTCGCGGTCCAGGTTGGACGAGGCGTCGCGGATTGTTGGATGGTCGGAGTGGGGGTTGGCACGAAAGACAGTAGTGTGGGTTCGGTTTGACGAGGTACTGAAGAACTACTTACGACCG
>JBASOE010000105.1:0-5553 GCA_049657925.1 Anaerolineaceae bacterium | reverse complement strand
AGGGGTGGTGAGGAGCTTGATATCAAGAAAGATCAAAAGTATTTTTGTGGGTTGTCACCATGGTTTCGGTAAGGCGAACAATCGATTATAGTGATGGTGGGTTGACCCGGTAAATTCCGTGTTGGGCTTAGGTCTTGAGCGGTTCAACACCACCCTACGGAGTCAGATTGACCAAATCCATGTAGGGTGGGTCGACCTGGGCGGGTATTTCCAAGAATCTCTTATGAGTTATGAACAGGTCCGACCCACCGCACAGATCAATTCCATGACCCCGAAATTTAAAATTGCCGGTGCAGTGCGATGGTGGGTTGAACCGGTAAATTCCGTGGTGGGTTTAGGTCTTGAGCGGGTCCGACCCACCACAAAGGTCAAACCCAGGACCCCATGATTCAATAATGACGGTGCAGTGTGATGGTGGGTTGAACTTGTAGATTCCGTGATAGGCTTAGGTCTTGAGTGGTTCAACGCCACCCTACGGAGTCAGATGGACCAAATCCATGTAGCAAAGATCAATTTCATGACCCCGTGATTCAAAATTGACGATGCAATGTGGTGGTGGGTTGACCCTGTAGATTCCATGGTGGGCTTAGGTCATAAGCGGGTCAACACCACCCTACGGAGTCAGATGGACCACATCCATGTAGGGTGGGTCGACCTGGTCCGCTCTATGGTGGGTACAGGTCATAAGCGGGTCAACCATACCGTTGTACGAGTAAGAGATTATCCCAACTCTTGTGCTTCCTGGCGGTAGCGCTCGCGCAGTTTTGCGATCGGCTGGCGGGACTTGCTTTCGGTATCCCAGTAGAACCAAAGATCCCAGCCATTCGCCGGTCCTCTCTTCAGTTCCCGAGCCAACGAGTGAATCGAGCCACGTTCACCCTGGTAAACCAAATCGCCATCGGCCTGGACGGTCGCCTTGAGCGAGTCCTCCTTGCCGAAGAACAGCGCATCTCCAGGTTGGATGAAACCCTGTTCCACCAGCGTGCCGAAGGGTACTCTTGCCAGCTTGCGCGGATCTGGAGAAAAGAACAACGGCGCGTCAAATTCAAACTGGACAGACTTGGAGAGGCGCTTCCTCGCCACCCGAACGTATTTATCCTCCACCTCAATGCCAATGAAGTGGCGTTGAAGCTTGCGGGCCATCGCTCCCGTAGTGCCAGTGCCAAAGAACGGGTCGAGAATGACATCGCCCGGGTTGGTAGTGGAGAGAATGACGCGATAGAGCAGCGCTTCGGGTTTCTGGGTGGGATGCGCCTTGTGGCCATCTTCCTTGAGGCGCTCGTTGCCCGTGCAGATCGGAAGGAACCAGTCCGAGCGCATCTGCAAGTCTTCGTTGAGCGCTTTCATGGCGTGGTAATTGAAAGTGTATCTTTCGCCTTTGGTTTTCTGGGCCCATAACAGTGTTTCGTGGGCGTTGGTAAATCGAACCCCTCTGAAGTTCGGCATGGGGTTCGATTTGACCCACACAATATCGTTGAGGATCCAATAACCCAGGTCTTGCAACACACGCCCGACGCGGAAAATATTGTGATAAGAGCCGATCACCCACAAGGTTCCGGTGGGCTTGAGCACCCGTCGGCACTCCATCAACCACCTGCGGGTAAATTCGTCGTAAGCTGCCAGAGTCTCAAACTTATCCCAATCTTCGTCCACCGCGTCCACTTTGGAAACATTGGGACGCCACAAATCCCCCTGCAATTGCAGGTTGTAAGGGGGGTCGGCAAAGATCAGGTCGACAGACTCGGCTGGCAGAGTTGGCAAAACATCCATAGAATTGCCCTGAATCACCTGGTCAAGAAAGTCACGCAATACGTCACTGGGCATGCCCCAATTGTACCCGGCGTTGTAACCTTGGAGAGATTAATTCTTCAGTTCTGCGGGGGACGTTTAATAGTCCACCGGGAAGAATGCAGATCTGAAGAGAATGTAAACAAAATACATCACGATCAGATAGATGCCTTCCCGCTTGCCAAGCTTGCCTTTATTGAACCATAAAATAATCCAAAGCAGGGCACCGGTGAGTATTTGCCAGGGCAAGTCCCAACCGATCAATGGCTTGGGGACCGCATAGGTAGAGATAAGGGCACCGCCACCGATGGCCATCAAGGGATTGGTGATGTTGCTGCCTATCAAAGTGCCAAGCGAGACGCCATATTCTTTGTGGCGAACACCCGCCAGCGCAGTGGTCAATTCAGGCAGAGCGGAAGCCAAGCCCAACGTGAGAACGCCAATCAGCGAGCCGCCCACTCCAGTCCGAACAACAATTAGCTCGGTGATGTTCAGCACCGAAGAAGATACTACAATGAGGATGGCGATCATTACAACGGTGAGCAAGCTATCGTTGACAAGCTCGCGACGGTTTTGGGGAACGTCATCTGCCAGCTCTTCCGATTTTAGACTGTTGTCTTCTTCTTTATAGTATTTACGCTCATCCACGTACAAATAGTAGGTATAGGCAATAAATGTAGCAAAGAGAATGAAACCGTCAATGCGGGAATAAATCCCATCAAAACCCAACACCAGGCACATCACGGTAGCTGCGATCATTGGAACCATGCTCTTCCACAGGAAGTACCTGCGGAAGTACAGGCTGCCGGCCAGGATTACAATCAAACCCATAATGAGGGTCTGCTGGACAACATCCGAACCGATATTGGAACCAAGCACAATGGCCGAGCCAATTCGATAGTCAAGCGTGCCCCGCAGGATGCCAATGGAAGCAAGCACATGCGAGGTAATCTCGGGGAGGGACGTGGCAACGGAAAGCACCGTCATGCCGATGAAAGTACTGGAAAGGTGGAAATAATTGGCGATACCAACGAGCTTTTTTACCGCAAAATTGGCAGATAGCACCAATATCGCCAACAACACCAACCCAACGACGGCCAACATCCAATTATTCAAACTATCCAACATTTTATGGTCCTCTCAATGAAACAATGGATTGTATTCTATTTTTATGCGCAAAATACGGGGGTTGGGGGCGATTTAACCTCGATTTAACAATTCACAACCCGTCTATTTTGTAGAGTATTGAAGTTATCAAGAAGGATTTCCATGTAATTCCCAATACCGAGGCTATAATTTGTATTAAGGAGAATTTATGGCCAGCATCGTCTCTTCCACCCCCAAACAATTTCATTACTATCATCCGATCAGCGTGCGTTACGCCGACCTGGACACCTTACAGCACGTCAACAACGTGGCCGTGCTTGAATACGTCGAGACCGCCCGCACCGGTTACTACAAGGTCAGCGGTATTTGGGACGGAGCCATCAGAGAGGGGTTCGGCATGGTCGTGGCTTCGGTACACGTCGATTATGTCGAGAGCATTCAGTTTGACGATACCGTCAGAGTTGGGGTGATGGTGCGCGCACTCGGCAACAAAAGCCTGAGGTTCTGGTTCCAGGTTGAATCAGGAGAGGGTGAACGCGTGTTTGCCAAAGGCGAAGTGGTCATGGTGGCATACGACTTGGAAAAGCAACGCTCACAGGCGGTACCCACGGACTGGCGTAAGAAATTGGCAAAATTTGAAGAAAATGAGGAGTTGCTGGCATGAGCGATAAAGTATCAGCGCTGAAACCTGTCGAAGACGTTTCTAAACCTTTGCAAACAAAAGGATTGCCTGATATTGACTACGCTTATCTTGAAGACTTGCTAAGTCGCCTGCTAAACACAGCCAGCCCAACCGGCCATGCCGAAGAAGCCATCATCATGCTTGAAGATGCTTTCGCACATTTCCCGGAAGTTAAACTCGAGCGCACGAAAAAAGGAGCGCTGCTTGCCACCCTGCCCGGCAAAAAATCTGGTCCGGGTCCCCTCAAAGGTCTTACGGCACATGTAGACACGCTCGGAGCCATGGTAAAACTGATCAAACCCAACGGCCGCCTGGAACTCTCGCCCATTGGCGGTTTCGCCTGGGCCAGCGTGGAAGGGGAAGGTTGCCGGGTGCATACCCGCAAAAATGGCACGATCAGGGGTAGCCTCATGCCGGTTAAAGCTTCGGTACACGTCCATAACGATGCCCCGCGCGAAGAAAAACGGACATCCAGCAATATGGAAGTGCGTCTGGATGAACGCGTAACAACCGTCGAAGAGACCCGTTCCCTCGGCATCGAAGTGGGCGATTTTGTCTCCTTCGACCCACGCGTGGAGCTAAACCACGGCTTCGTGCGCAGCCGCCACCTGGACGACAAAGCAGCGGTGGCGATCCTGATGTCCGCGGTGGAAGCGCTGAATCACGCCGGGTTGAAACCGGCTGCTGAGACCAGCTTGCTGCTGACCAATTATGAAGAAGTTGGCTTGGGCGGTTCATCGGACGTGCCAGCAAGTGTGGAGGAATTCGTGGCTGTCGATATGGCTGCCATTGGTGAAGGCCAAAATTCGGACGAATTTCACCCCAGCCTGTGCGTCAAAGACGGCGGTGGACCCTATCACCACGGGCTATCCAATAAGCTGCGTGACCTGGCTGAGCGCTATGACATCCCCTATAAGACTGATATTTATGTGTACTACAGCTCTGATGCTGGTTCTTATGCGCGTGCGGGCGGTTCGGCAGCCATTGCGCTGATTGGGCCGGGTGTCGATGCCAGCCATCACTACGAGCGCACCCACCACGACGCGCTGGTAGCGACCACACAATGGGTTCTGGCTTATCTCCTTAACGACTAATCATCGGCGCGAATTGAAAAGTATGGCCTTCGACCCCATGATGTCTCAAACTGCGGCGATCATCGTCGCGCTTAGCGCCGCTTTTTTGTGGGGGGTGTGGCCGATCGTGCTCAAATATGTTGGGCATACCCCGGTCGAATATTTCTATATCCTCATTTATTCTGCCTCGGTGATTTTCATCTGGGTGGCAGGGTTTGCGCTGGATGGCGGAGCGTTAGTGGGAAATATGCGCGAAGTGGCAGCCGTTGCTCCGGTAAAAGTAGTGGCGGCCTTCGTCACCGGCATCTTCTATGTCGGTGCAAGCATGCTCTCCATGAATGTGATGCAACGGATCGGGCTGGCGCTGGCACAGCCTATTACCAGCTCGATCAACGTGTTATTCGGCACCGGGATCTCGTTTGTGATTGGTGGCGTCCCACAAGGAATGACAACCTGGCGCATCCTGACTGCTTGCGCATTCCTGGTGGCGGCCGTATTCCTTACCAGCCTGGCCGGCAAAACCCGTCTGGAAGCCAGTCGGAATGCCAAGGGCAACCAGGAGGCAGGATTGGGCGGGATAACTGGACGAGTTCTTGGCATGACCGTACTTGGCGCGCTGGGTGGAGTTTTTTATTCCACAGGCGTAGCCTTCAGCCTCAAGAGCACAACCCAACCAATTGGGTTGGCTGTGATGCCCTTTCTGTGCTTGCTGATTAGCGGTGCTTGGATCGGCGCGATGGTGATCTGTTCGTATCTGATGACCAAAAAGAAAGCCTGGTCGATGGTAAGAGTAGTCAAGCCTCGTTTATATGGGTTGATCATTCTGGCTTCAGTGGTGCACTACTCGGGTAACATCCTGCACGCGTATGCCACGCGGGCGCTTTCAGCAGTGGTGAGTTGGCC
>JBASOE010000104.1:0-14350 GCA_049657925.1 Anaerolineaceae bacterium | reverse complement strand
CAGGACGAGTTAACTTCTTTCGCAGATTAAACAGGTTCAATCTGAGACTTAGCGGTCAAAACCTGCGAACGGTGGGGACACTGGGGCAAGCCGAGTATTTACGTGGTTTGGTGGGTTCACCTGGATGGACAATTCCAAGAATCTCTCATGAGTCATGGACAGGTCAGACCCACCGCACAGATCAATTTCATGACCCCGTGATTCAAAATTGACGGTGCAGTGTGACGGTGGGTTGAACCGGTAAATTCCGTGGTGGGCTTAGGTCTTGAGTGGTTCAACCGCACCCTATCGGGTCAGACGTGTACAAGGGCGAGATTGACCCTCTTTTGGCTTGTACTCGCCGCGCAGTGGAAGGGGGGGGTGTCAATCCGCCTAAAAACATTGTAATAGTTGAACAGGTTCTATCTATCTGTTTCGATTACAACTTGGCGGAATGGAGATAAGCGCTCATCGGCTTAAAACCTCCTCAGATTTGGGAGGCTGCACTATAATGGACTTGTAACTCAAAACAATTCACAAAAGGAGCTTGTGATGGAATTTATAGAGTCAAGAACTTACCAAAACTTGGTGAACTCATTCGCTGGTGAGTCACAGGCGCGCAACCGCTATTCGTTCTATGCTGAAGTAGCGGAAAAAGAAGAGTTGCTGCACGTCGCGGCGATTTTTTTGGAGACTGCTGACAACGAGAGAGCGCATGCCAAAGTCTTCTACGATCATATTGTCAAGAGACTTGGGGCAACCATGATTCATGTAGACGCGGATTATCCCGCCTCTGTTGGTTCGACTGCTGAAAACCTGGAAGCTGCCGCGGCTGGCGAGCAAGAGGAATTCACCAAGCTCTACAAAGAAGCCGCTGAAGTTGCCCGCGAGGAAGGCTTTGACGATATTGCCGTTTCTTTCACCGAAATTACCGAGGTCGAGGAGCGCCACTTCAATCGTTATGAAGCATTGCAGAAGCTGGTTGAGAGCAACACTTACTTCAAGCGTGAACACAAGGTCTACTGGAAGTGCCGCAATTGTGGCTACATCCACGAAGGCGAGGAAGCACCTCATGTCTGCCCAGCTTGCAAGCATGCCCGGAAGTATTTCGAGATTACCACTTTCGAACAGTAGATCTGATTTTTTCTCTGATCACGAGGACTCCGCAAGGAGTCCTCGTCTTGAATCTGCAACAACCGCTTTCCTTTATCCAAACTGAATTGAAAGTCTCTACAAATTATTGAATAAACTAAATTATTAATTATAATAATTCTAAATAATATACTTAAAATTCTTTGGATAAAAAGCCTGATTAAAACAAAAAAACAAGAATTTGACGAGGAGAGAACATCATATGGCAAAAGACTCAGAAATTGATCCTACTACAAAGAACGGCTTAACAAAAAACACTTCCAGCAAAAATGCACGCAAAAACAAACATCCCGAGCTGCGCACCGTGGCTGGTGCTCCGGTTGACAACAATCAGGATACCATGACCGCCGGGAAGCGTGGTCCTGCTTTACTTCAAGATGCCTGGTTCCTGGAGAAAATGGCGCATTTTGACCGTGAAGTGATCCCCGAACGGCGCATGCATGCCAAGGGTTCCGGTGCATTTGGCACCTTTACCATCACCCACGATATTACCCAATATACCAAAGCCTCCATCTTTTCCGAAATCGGCAAAAAAACCGAAATGTTCGCGCGCTTCTCGACCGTAGCCGGTGAACGCGGCGCTGCGGATGCAGAACGGGATATCCGTGGCTTTGCACTCAAATTCTACACTGACGAAGGCAACTGGGACATGGTCGGAAACAACACGCCGGTCTTCTTCTTTCGCGACCCGATGAAATTCATCGATCTCAACCATGCCATCAAACGCGACCCCCGCACGAACATGCGCAGTCCCAATACCAATTGGGATTTCTGGTCATCTCTGCCTGAATCTTTGCATCAGGTAACCATTGTGATGAGTGATCGTGGCATTCCCAGTTCTTACCGATATATGCATGGTTTCTCCTCACATGCCTACTCTTTCATCAACGACAAAGACGAGCGCGTATGGGTCAAATTTCACTTCCGCAGTCAGCAGGGCATTCAGAATTACACTGACCAGGAATCTGAGAAGGTAGTTGCCAAAGACCGTGAAAGCCATCAGCGCGATCTTTTTGACGCCATCGAAGCGGGTCAATTTCCCAAATGGAAAATGTATGTACAGATCATGACCGAAATCCAGGCGGACGCCTTGGCGACCAACCCCTTCGATCTGACTAAACAATGGCTCAAGAAGGACTTCCCCTTGAATCCGGTGGGCGAATTTGAGCTTAACCGCAACCCTGAGAATTACTTTGCTGACGTTGAACAGGCAGCCTTCGCCCCGAGCAATGTTGTGCCGGGCATCAGTTTCTCGCCTGACCGCATGCTGCAGGGGCGCTTATTCTCCTACGGTGACGCGCAGCGCTACCGCCTGGGGGTCAACCACCACCAGATCCCGGTTAATAGTCCAAAGGGTATAGCCCATCCGCACAGCTTCCATCGCGACGGCCAGATGCGCGTGGATGGCAACGTGGGTTCTGAAAATCACTACGAACCTAATAGCTATGGCAACTGGACAGAATCCAACCGTAATTATCAACCCATGCAAAAGGCTGGCGACGCCTACCGCTATGACTTCCGCGAGGATGACAGCGACTATTACACTCAGCCAGGAATGCTCTTCAGAGCCATGACAACTGAACAGCAGCAGGTTTTGTTTGCCAATACCGCCCGAAATATGGGCGATTCTACGCTACAAATCAAGCATCGTCATATTGCCAACTGCTATATGGCTGACCCTGCCTATGGCGAAGGTGTCGCCAAGTCGCTGGCAATAGACATCAACGAAGTAGATTTGACTCTGCCTGCTCGTACTTCCCGTGAAGGCAATCACGCAGCGAATAATGCCCACCCAGAGTTAGATGTTCCCAGTGAGAACCGCGGCATGGCAACTTGGGAAGAAATCAGGACCGATTACGACCCAAAGAGTCTGATCGAACCTATGAACGATCCGTATCTGTTGTAATTGGACCTTCCGAACAAAAAATCTGTTGAATTTTTCAAATTATCAAAGAGGATCGGGGTTTTGATCGATCCTCTTTTGGTTAATTGTGCAGAAGTTTACTGATCAGGGCGATTCGAATAGGTTCTCAGCATAGTGTTGTTTAGTACCCTGCAGATGTTTAAAGCCACGGTGTGAGAGGTGTTCCAACAATACAGAGCGATTAATCTCACGCGGCAGGAGCTTCCAGGCGATGCCGAGGGTCTTGTTATTCCATTCCAAATAGCCAAGTTCTTCAAGCATCACCCCCAGGTAACTGGCCCCTTGCGCACGCGTGAAATCGCCCGGATAGACCTGCAGAATTGTGTTGGCGAGGCCTGGTTTTTCCTCTCCACGATTGAGTAACACCACATTATTGGCAAGCGGAAAGAACTCATTGCCGAACTGCGTTTGAAGGGCGCGGAGGATTTCGAGTATTTTTTCAATGTCGTAGGAAAGCGCGCGGTGGCGGTCGTTTACCGCGACCAGAGACCTGGTTGGTGAGTCGTAGGTCCAGTTGAAATGGCGTCTGCGTGAAGCACTGCCCCGGGTGGTGGCCATGACCATCCTTTCCGTCGCTGCTTCAATTATATCAATATATTGTAAGTGCTAAAGCGAGCAGAGCTTCATAAGCTGATTACATTCTTTGCTGCCTGCATCGCAGCGAGTATCTCAGGCATACCGAGAATCTCACCGACTTTGACGTTTTCCTTCAAGCCAAAGTATTCCAAACAAGTCGAGCAAACAACCAATTTAACCCCTGAATTTGCCAGGTGTTCGAGGTGCTCGAGGATGGGTGAGCCTTCGCAAACCAGCTTGACCCCCTCTGTGTAAAACAGAATCGCTCCCGGGTATTGGCCAGATTGGCGCAGCAGGAAAAAATATTTGGCAACCAGAGCCTGTTGTAAACTGTTTGGGGCGTCTCCCATACCATTGCGTGTAAAAAGTAATACTGTCGATTGTTCCACTATTCTTCCTTTTCTGCTACAGGCTTATTTGCTGCGGTCTTAAATGGCGCAATGGCGCTAAGGTAAGTTCCAATCAACATCAAAACCAAGCCAACATAGAATTGCCATCCCGGATGATTACGGAAGAGTATAAACCCCAAAACCACACCGATAAAGGGTGCAGTCGAGTAGAAGGCGCTGGTTTTGGCTGCTCCGAGGTCACGTTGCGCTCTCACATAGAAGTAGATGCTCAAACCAAAGGCGACGAAGCCCAATAACAAGGCAGCCAGGATTGAACCCAAGGTGCCGCTGAGATCGTGCACCAAGACTGCAACAAGCAGCGCGCCAAAACCCGAACCGAACCCTTTAACTATGACGATTTGCAGCGGGTTATAGCCTGAAAGCTTGCGGGTGAGGTTGTTTTCGAGCCCCCAGCACAGACTCGCCAGCATGATGAAGATGGAACCCATTGAAAAACTCAAGCTGCTGTCGAAATCCTCAAGCGAGAGCAAAACGCACGCCATAGTCACCAGGGTGATGGCCAGCCACAGGCGCTTTGAGATGGCTTCGCGAAAAAAGATGAAGGCGATGAGCGCGGTGGCGACGATTTCAAAGTTGTTCAAAAGGGAAGCATTCTCAGCGGTAGTCTTTGAAAGCCCAAACATCAGCAAGAGCGGGGCGGCAATATCCAAGAGGATCATACCAAGAATTGAAGGCCACTCCTTCAGATCAAGCGGTTTTTCGTTGCTGAGGAAGCTTGAACGTCGGGCCAACAGGTTGACCAGTGTCATGCCCACGCCGGCGCCGAGGTAGAGCAGGGCGGCCAGCATGCTTGGTTTGATTGAACCCAACAGGAGCTTGGAGAAAGGCGTGCTTAATGCGTACAGCGCTGCGGCCAGGATGGCAAACGCGATTGCCCGGGTTTGTATCTTATCTTTGGTAGTTTTCATGCCTCACAATTGTAAACTGATATGACAGATCTGATGCTTAAGCTGCACCACTTTTTTAGACCACTTTTTTTAGAAAACAATATCCGGATCGTATTCCACTATAATTGAATGCGAGAGAAACCGTGTTAGCATCCAAAATCATCAGGTATCTGCTCGTTACTATCATAAGCCTGTCTTTTCTAAACGATCCGTATCATGTAGACGCACAGACTGAGGCGGGTTATGATTTAGTGGCTGAAGTAAACGCGTTGCGGATGAACCATGGACTTGAGCCGTATACGATCGACCCATGGATCATGGATTATGCCCAGCAACACTCTCAGTATCAGGCAGATACCCAGACCAGTACGCACTTGCATTCTGATGTCACCAATTCGCTTGCGGTTGGGTTGAGAGAAAATGTGGCAGGTGGAGATTGGGGCGTAGTCACCACAGACATTGTGGTCAATCAAATCTGGGTGGATTGGGGTCACATGAACACCATGATTAGCTACGAAACCGGTGAGGTCGGAGCTGGCGTGGCAGTTGGCGCTAATGATACTGTCTACTATACCCTCAATGTTCGCCCAGGCGGGACGACCCGCCAGACAACTGGTGTTGCAAACCCAGAAACAATCGCAATCAACCCTACTGCTCCGTTTATTCCCATCATCACTCATCCGCCCGCGCAAAACGGGAACATCATCCATATTGTCGGACCCGGCGAAACCCTATGGGGAATCGCTGTGTCCTATGGGGTCACCATGGATGAGATTCGTAGTTTGAATGAAATGGGCAACGATGAGATAACCATATATGACCGCCAGGAGCTGTTTATCCGGCAAGTAAAGGTAGCCACTACGCCAACTCGGGCAGAAACGACCTTAACGAGCATGCCCACACCCCCAACCCCAACTTCATCTCCGAGCCACACGGCAACCACCCTCCCAACACTCACACCAACCCAAGGCATGTTCGAAGAGTCAGTTGATCAACCCGGGAGAAGTATCTTAGTTTTGGGTATCGGAATAAGTTCATTGTTGTAGGCACAACCCTTGGGGTGATTGCTCTACTCAGAAAACGAAAATAATCCCGTTGCGCGCTTTAGGGTTGAGTGGCAATCAAAAACAGGCAGATCTTGAGTTGGTCTGCCTGTTTCTATGACACGAAAACTGGTTATTGGCTGCGCAAGACCGCGCCGAATTGATTTTTGAGGGCGCGCACGATTCGATTGCGAATGGTTTCTGCATCCTTGTCGGTTAAAGTTCTATCCTGGGCTTGATAGGTCAACTCGTAGGCCATACTCTTCTTGTCTTTGCCGATTTTCTCGTCACGGTAAACATCAAACAAGCGTACGGAGTTGAGCAGTTTTCCTCCAGCCTGCAGAATAGCAGTTTCAATGGCGGCAGCTGGGACGGTCTCATCGACGATCAGGGCGATATCTTCGAAGATTGCCGGGAAGGATGAGATAGGTTTGTTGTCAAAGTAGAGATTGGCCGATTCAATTAGTTTATCAAGGTCAAACTCAGCTGCCAAAATCGGGGTAGGCGGGAAGTTATAGTTCTTTCGTACAGCCGGATGAACTTCGCCTATCAGTCCAAGTTTCAACTCGCCGCTCCTGACAGCTGCGCAGCGTCCCGGATGGAATGTGGGGGAATTGGTGGCTTCAAAACTCACGTTTTTGATGTGTAAACCTTCCAATAAACCCTCCACGATGCCTTTCAGGTCAAAGAAGTCCATAGGGGTTTGCATTGCGTTGCGCCAGGTCGACATGTCCCATTGTCCGGTCATACCGATGGTGAGTCGGCCGGCTTCCTGGGGCAATAGCTGACCCTGAACTGGCAAGAATACGGGACCGATCTCGAACATCGCCAGACCAGAACGAAATGCGCCATTATGCTCGATGAATTCGAGCATGGTCGCCAACGCGCTGGTGCGCATGACGCTGCGGTCGGGGGTGACGGGGTTCTTGATGCGCAAGTAGCGTGTCTTTGAGTCAACCGTTCGGTCGGGAACCAGTCGCGCTTCACGTTCTGGGGAGGTTTGGCGATAGGCGAAGGTGTCCTGCAGCCCGAGACTAATCAGGATGTCTCTCATTCGCTCTTCAGTGTCCAGAGCCAGGTTGGTGGCTTGTGGAGGTAGTTCGCTCGAGAGGCGTCGCGCGGGGATCTTGTCGTAGCCATACATGCGGCTGATCTCTTCGACCAGGTTGGCTTGCCCGATAATGCCAGTTTCGATGTCGCGGCGTGTGTTTGGCGCGGTGGCGGTCAGCATACCTTCAGAGAGCTCAGTGATGAAACCGAGACGATTCAGGATGTCCTGTGCTTCTTCGAGTGGAATCTCAATGCCCAGCAAGCGGCTGATAATGTTGCTGGTCAGACTAATCGTGGGGTCGGGGGATTTACCTGGGTAGGCATCGAGTACGCCGGGCACTGACTTGCCGCCAGACCATGCCAGCATGCGTGCCAGGCAGAGGCTGAGCGCTTGTTCGGCGAGCGCGGGATGAACATCGCGGCTGAAGCGATAACCCGCTTCGCTATTGATCTTGGTGCGCGAGAGGGTCTTGCGGATGTTGATGAAATTCCAACTGGCCGCCTCCAACACCACCGTGTTTGTGGTGGGGTTGATGCCAGTTTCGCTACCGCCCATAACGCCAGCCAATGAAAGCGGACCAGCCGTATCGGTGACCAGTACCACGGATTCGTCAAGCGTATGGGTGGTGCCGTCGAGTGTGGTTAGTCTCTCTCCCGGGAAGGCTGGTCGGGTGATGATGGTAGGTTTACCGCCCGCGCGTGCTTTGAGCAATTCGTAATCGAAGGCGTGCAGCGGTTCGCCCGTATCGAGCATGGTGTAATTGGTCGCATCTACCAGCGCGTCGATGGGGCGCATGCCGGCCAGCGTCAAACGACGTCGTACCCAGTAAGGACTGGGAACCGCCCGGGTATTTTCGATCATACCGATCATAAAGCGCGGGTTGAGCTCAGAGTTTTTGATCTCGAGATTTATCTTTTGTTCGATCTCAGCGTGACTGGTGAGTGGTGTTCCGATTGGCAGGCGCAGGGGGCGTTTAAGCGCAGCGGAGAGTTCGCGAGCGATACCAATGATTGCTGTGTCGCGCACGATATTGGGTAAGATACTAATATCAAACACCGCATCTCCCATGTAATCGACCAGTGCGGTTCCAGTGGGTGCGTCTGCGTCGAGTAGGATTACCCCCTCGTGCTCTTCGGAAATACCCAACTCTTTTTCAGAGCAGATCATGGAGGAGGACTCAACGCCGCGGATGACGGCTGGTTTTAGCTTTGTTAGAATCTGACCTGGTTGATGACCGTCGTAAAGTTCGGCACCAAGGCGGGCATAGGCTACCTTCAGCGGTGGGTTTAGTGGCCCCTGACCTTTGTACGGGTAGAGGTTTGGCGCGCCAGTGAGGACGATTTTTTCGCCTTCACCATCCTGCAATTTGCAGAGCACAAGCCTGTCAGCATTGGGGTGTGGTAGCACTTCGCTGACCTCAGCAACTACAAATTTCTCCTTAGGCCAGGCTAAGCCAGTATATTTGAATTCGAGTTTTTCACCGGCAGGCAGGGGCATGCCAACAAGGTTGACGCCATCCACTTCCAAGCCAAGCATGGTGAGAGTCCTAGCGATCTCTTCGACGTTGAGGTCATCCAGATCGATGTAATCTTTGATCCAACTTAGGGGTGCTTTCATTCAGGCTCCTCGTATGACTTAGAACTGATCGAGAAAACGGATATCGTTATTGCGGAAGTGGCGGATGTCATCGACGTGATAGCGCATCAGCGTAGTGCGATCGATACCCATGCCAGCGGCAAACCCAGTGTAAATCTCGGGGTCATAACCGCCATTGGCCAGCACGGTCGGGTGCATCATGCCGCAACCGCCGATCTCCAGCCATCCGCTGCCTTTGCAGACATTGCAGCCTTTACCACCGCAAATAAAACATTCCACGTCCAGTTCCGCACTGGGCTCGGTGAAGGGGAAGTAAGATGGGCGCAACCTGGTGTGGGCGTCCTTGCCGAAAGCACGATGGGCGAAATCGTCGAGCGTGCCCTTGAGGTCGGCAAAGGTGATGTTCTTGCCAACCACAAGTAGCTCAACCTGAATGAATTCGATCTCCGAACGGGCAGTCAGGTTCTCGTTCCGGGCAACCGGTCCAGGCAGGATCACACGGATTTCCTGAGGATAGAGCTCACGCATAGCGCGGATCTGGCCTGGTGAAGTCTGGGTACGCAGCATCACGCCGTCCGTCTCGGTATAGAGACTGTCTTGCATATCGCGGGCAGGGTGATAAGGCGGCATGTTGAGCAGGGTGAAATTGAATTCATCGGTTTCGACCTCTGGGGAGCGGTAGACCTGGAAGCCCATATCACCAAAGATGCGGTAGATCTCACGCAAGGTGATATTGAGCGGGTGCAAGCGGCCACGGCGTGGTTGGTGTCCGGGTAAAGTTACATCAATGGTTTTGCTTTCAAGGTCAGCAACCAGGGCGGCTTGTTTTATGCCAGTTTCCTTCTCAGCGAAGGCAATTTCGAGCGCGGTTTTGACCGTGTTTAGGGTGCGGCCGAGCGCTGGCCTCTCTTCTTTGGGAACCGAGCCCATGGTACCGTACGCCAGCATCACCGGAGAAGCTTTGCCTAAATGGGCGTGTTTCCAGCCTTCCAGTTCGCTTTGGCTCGTAACTCCCAACAGGGCGGTAAGGGCGGATTCTTGCTCTTTTTCGAGCTTTTGTTCAAGTTCTGACATGTGTTCACCTCTTCAGTTCAGGTGCGGGCAACAAAAAACCCGCCCAAGTTTAGGGACGGGGTTAAGGCCGTGGTACCACCCTAATTGGCTGCGTGCGCAGCCCACTTTAGGCGTCCTGTAACGGGCACACCCGGCGCGAACTACTCTTGTTTCACCCGCGCGGCTCCCGAGGGAACTTCAGCGTCTGCTCACCTTGCGCCGCTCTCAGTCTGGGCGGGGCATCCCTGTTGGCTGTCTTGATACGTACTTTCCTCGTTCAAAGCCGGTATTAGTAATTATAAGGTCGAAAAAATGCTTGTCAAGCGAAAAGATGACATCGAAACCTACTCATGGTAGGGCAAAGAACAGAAAGAAGGCATTAATGCCTCCCTGCACTGTAAATTATGCTACGGCTACGCAGCTTTGACGATGGTGGTGAAACCGTCGGCTTTCAAACTGGCGCCGCCGATCAGCCCGCCGTCGATATCAGACTGGTCAAAGAGCTCTTTGGCATTGGCAGCATTGACCGAACCGCCGTACAAAATGCGCATTCCGCTGCCAATCTTTTTACTGAAAAGCTCGCACAAGATCGGACGGATGACGTCCTTGTGTACCGCGTTCGCACCTTCAGGGGTGGCGGCCAGTCCGGTGCCGATCGCCCAAACCGGTTCGTAGGCGATGACGACTTGATCAGCCTGTTCGGCGACCAAACCAGCCAAGCCTGCGTGCACCTGGCGGGAGACGACTTCAGCCGTTTGACCGCTCTGGTTTTCCTCGAGTGTCTCACCGACACACATGATCGGCTTCAAACCAACGTTGAGCGCAGCATGCACCTTTTTGTTGACCGTCTCATCTGTCTCGCCGAACATGGCGCGCCGCTCTGAGTGACCGATGATGACGTATTTGCAGAGCTCCTTGATCATCAGCGGTGAAATCTCACCCGTATAAGCGCCAGACTCTTCCCAGTGCATATTCTGAGCGCCAAGCATGATGTTGCTATCTTCAAGTTCGCGAACGGCGACTCCCAAGCCGATAAAGGGAGGGCACACAACCACATCCACCTCTGATGCATCTTTCAATGCAGGTACAAGCTCACGCAAGAGATCGCGGGTCGCGTATAAGCCTTTGTTCATTTTCCAGTTGCCAGCCACCATGGGTCTGCGAGTTTTCATCATTCCTCTTTCCATCAATTTAATTTCAGAATGATTTTATCACGTGCTAACTGCCGGAAACAAAAAAGGAGGCTGTTTTTACAGCCTCCCGGTGAAACAAATGTTCGGTTACTGACGGATGATGCGAGGGTTGAGCCAAAGCGCGCTCATATCCTCTGTGCTATTGCCGTTTCTGGCGACCAGGATGAATTGGACGGTCTGACCGGCGAATGCAGAGAGATCCACATCCACATTTTGCCATGCGCCATCGTAGGATTCATCCCAGACATCGATGTTGGTCATCGATCCATCTGTGCCGATGCGATAGTTTAAGCCCATATCGACACTGCATTTCTTGGCGCCACCTTCACACATCAGAGTAGCCATGAAATGATCACCTGCCTTGACAGTGAAATTAGGGTAGACGCCCATGATGTAGATGGTGCCGCTGGCGTTCGGGCGGGTAATCAGACCGGGTTCGTTTTCGGTTGCGCCATCTTCGCGGACCGGAGCGCTCTTGGTGAGCACGTAGCCGCTATTTACACTGGACTCTTTGCTTGGGCAAGCCAGGGTACCCGCACCGCTCGACCAGGCAGCGCTGCAGACACTGTTGGCGAAGTTGTAGACCTCACCGGTGGCTGGGGCAGAACCAGGCACCTTGATGGTTACCCAAAAGCTTTTGTTTCCGCTGGAGCCCAAGCCGAACTTGACACCGTTGGGGTTAACCAGCATGTATTTGGCGGTGTATGTTCCGGCTGCCGAGGGAGCCTTGAAGGTGATGCTGATATCCACCGTTTGACCAGGTTTTACATCATTGGGCAAATCAACGAAACTCGGCCCGCCCATCTGGGTGCCATCGACAAATGCAACGTCGTAGCGGGTATCCCAGGTACAGGAGCCGACGTTTTTGATGCGCCAGGTCTTAATGAAGCTCGCGTCAGCGGTGATCGAAGTGCCATCCGGAATCGAGATATCGGCGACAAACTCTCCTGCATTACAGGGGATTGGTACGGGTGTTGCAGGAATCTTGGTTGGTTGCGGAACCACTGTGTTCACCACAACGGTAGGAACGGCAGTAGGTTGGGGGGTGGCTGTCACGATTTGAGTCACGATAACAACTGGTTGAGTGGCAACCTGAGTCGCAACTTGTGTCACCACCTGAGTAGGGATATCATTGAAGTTAGGCGGGGTAGCAGTAAGCGTCGCCTGAGGCGCTTGAATGGTGGCAACAGCGGCCGTCAGGGTCGCTTCCGCCTGTAAGGTGTTGATGGCATGCTCGACTGGGTCACCAGCTGGGGTAGCAACAATGCCTGGGATGTTACAAGCCGCCAGCAAAATGCCCCCAATCAGCACGACTGAAAACAAACTAATCCAAGTTTTGGAACTGCGACTTAAGTTGTTCATATTCACTCCTATTAAACGACCGATGTACTTATATATAGACGTTTATAAGTATAGTTTAGTTCCATTAACAACAAAGCCGCCATAGGGCGGCTTTGCGTGTATAGCCTTTGGAGTATTAATTCACAATAATCTTGACTGCCAGTGAGTATTGGTTTTTATCACCGTAACCAAAACGAACTTTGTCAGTGGCTGTGGGCAACCAGAAACCCATGTAAGTGCCGGCAGTGGCAGGAGCAGCTAATTTGACAGAAACTTCAACCGTGTCGCCAGGATTGACGGTGGTTGGATGAATATCCTGCACCGGTGCGCCGCTCATCTGATCGCCACCTTCAAAGTGCAGATCAACGTTGTATTCGTTAGATTCCCATGGGCAGGTGCCGGTGTTCTTGACACGCCAAATCTTGGTGAAGGCGGTGCCAGCTTTGACAATAGAGTCTGGTGGGTAGTTAACATCGCCAAGATACTGCATCTGGAAGTAGCATTTGCCATTATTCGCCCAAACCTTGGGGGACTCGCCGATGGGGTTGTCAGTCACCGGCGCAGTGGTCGGCTGAACTGGTGTGGCTTCAGTCGACGCAGTGACAGCGACGGTTGGCTGAGGCGTAGGTGTAGGCTGAGGGGTGGCCGTAGGTTCAGGAGTGTTGGTCGGTGCGCTGAGTTCGGTTACGCGCATCACCAGCGTGGCGACTGCCATTTCAGTGGCACGAGCCATCTGAGTGTTGGCGACTTGTTGGGCGAGTTCCTCAGGGGATGCGGTAGGCGTTCCGGATGGGCTGCAGGCACCTAACAAAAGCACGCTCACCATCATAACGCTCATTATAATCCACCAAAAATTTGATTTCTTCATTTCGTTCTCCTCATTTGCTCAATCTCGAATGAGCTCAGTTGATAAATATTAGCTATGCGATTTTATCATCATTTTCAGATGCTTGTGCTACAGTTTATTTTACGACGATACGCACGGAAACGTTACTGGTGCCGGCGCTGCCGACCCCAAAATGATTTCCACCTGCATCCCGGAATGACCACCAGCCGGTGTAATCTCCCGCGCTGTCAGGTGCGGACATGTCGATGGTGATGGTAAGCTCACCGCCCGGCGCGACAGTTTGTGGCAGATCGATATCTGTGCCGCCCAATCTTTCACCACTGATCAGTGAGAAGTCGAATTCGGTCGTCCAAGTACAGGTTCCGGCATTCTTGAAGACCCAGGTTTTGTCGAAGTCTTCGCCTTTCGATTTGACTGTGCCATCCGGAATAGTCTCGCTGACCAAAGTCGCTTTCAGGCAGAGGGACGTTATCGTTGGGACGGCAGTATTGGCTGGAGGTAAGACAACCGGTGGTTGGGTGACGATCGGCGCGGAAGTAGGTTGAGGCGCGACCGTAGGGGCGGCTGTCGGCGTCCAAGTTGGAGCCAGTGTGGCAGTGGGCATGGCCATTTGAGTCATGCGCTGCTCGAGTGCGCGCAACGAATCAGCAGTAGCCTGAACTTGCATGGTGGCAGCCACGCTGGTCTCGATGTAGACGCCGATGGGTGTGGGGGTCGCTTTGGGGGCACAGGCTGAAATAGCCAGAACCACTAACACCAGAAGTAGTGCGTATATTTTTTTCGAATTCTTTTTCACGAGTCGCTCCTCAGTCGAAAGAATGCCTCGACTTGTTTTTATCCTACCCCAAGGGTGCGAAGTCGTCAAATTGACCAAGCATCAGAATTCCATAAATTCCACGAATAAAGCAGGAGTCGCAACTCAATGTCCGGGCGAATTAAAAGGCTAGATCCTTCGCACTGCGTGCTCTGGATGACACAGGTTTTGCCTGATGATTTGGTGTACTGAATGACACAATAAATTAAGAGTGATGATCTCTGCTTGTGTCATTTCGACGCAGGAAGGATCTGGCCGTTTGACTCTTTGGTGCGACATATGGTGTCATCCCGACGCAGGAGGGATCTGGCCGTTTGACTCTTTGGTGTGACATGATTGTTTTGTAAGAGCAAAAAGCGGCGAGGATGGAGCTTGATTGTGTCATCCCGAGGCGAGTCTCCCTGTGTCATCCCGACGCAGGAGGGATATGGCCGTTGACTCTTTGGCTTGGCATGGGTCATCCCGACGCAGGAGGGATCTGGCC
>JBASOE010000103.1:0-2103 GCA_049657925.1 Anaerolineaceae bacterium | reverse complement strand
GCACGTTGACGCGCAACTTTTGCCAAAGCGGTGATGTTGATTGGTACCGATTGGATACATCCGAATGGTTAAACTACATGGTGAGTACCACTCCAAAAGGTTTGACTGGGGCTACCGTCAACCTGAGTGTCTACGCGGAAAACGGTATTACCCTGATCAAGAAAATTACCACAACAGGCTTATTCAATCCCACTGATTTGATATTCAACGCCACCGGACAACCTTATGTGTACATCAAGGCAGAATCAAACACTCTAAATCTGGCAGGAAACCAAGTGCAGTACTCGATAGTGGTAAAGCGCCAATACATCAATTGGCTGCCGATGATTCGTCAGTAAAATTAGGTAAGTTAACCCGCTCGCGCGCAGCGGGGATTTCTGTTATCCGTACTAAACGGGGATTTCTGCTATTCACACTAATTTTCTTGACTCTTAATAAAAAATGTTGTATGATTAAGGCGAACGTTCGCTTAACCCTTACAACGAGGTTCCATGGCACGTCAAGTCACACTCAAAGATGTAGCAGAGAAAGCAGAGGTCAGTTACCAGACCGTTTCCAAGGTGCTGAACCATATGTCGAACGCCTCACCAGAGACCGAGAAGCGCATCTGGGCGGTGGTAGAAGAATTAAACTACCAAACCAATCATTCCGCCCGCAGTTTACGAATGCAGAAATCAAAGACCATCGGCTATTCTTGGGAACCTTCCCCGCCAGACGAAACCAACCCCATTCTCGATGAATTTCTCCAAAGCATGTTCCGGACGGCCGAATCCTACGGTTATTACATGCTCTGTTTTCCGTTCCACCCGGATGCCGATCGTCAGGTGAGCGCCTATCGCCGGCTGATTGATACCGGTCGCGTGGATGGTTTCGTGCTTTCCACCGTCACATATGGGGATCCATGCGTGGCTTACCTCAGCAAACGCGGCTTCCCCTTCTTTGCTTTTGGGCGGGCAGTTGAAGACCAAAACTTTCCCTGGCTGGATGTGGATGGCGCAAGCGGGATTGCTATGGCAGTTGAGCATCTCTATTCGCTTGGACATCGGCGGATCGCTGCCCTTGCCTGGCCTGAAATCTCGCGCGTCGGCAACCACCGCATGGAAGGCTATTATTCGAGCCTGGCAAAATTAGGTCTGCCCTTGGGTGAAGACTTGATCTATCGCGGTGATGGTACCTACCAGGTTGGTCAGGAAGGCATCAGCAAGTTTATGGACTTGCCTGGGAACCAACGCCCTACCGCGGTAGTGTGCATGAATGACCTGATGGCTTTTGGAGCAATGACCGAACTGTACCAGCGCGGCATCATACCCGGACGGGACATGGGCGTGGTAGGTTTTGACGATACGCCAACCTCGAAGTTGATAACTCCCGGGTTAACATCCCTGCGCCAGCCGATTAACCAGATCGGCTCGCGTTTGATGGAACGTTTAATCACCTATATCGAGACCGGAAAGCTGCTTGAGCCGGCTCATGAACTCTTCCAACCTCAATTGATTGTCCGGGAGTCCACCGCATATCCTGGTCGTGCCACTTATATTAACAGCAGCAAGGAGGGACTATTTCAAGAAAATTAGTCTTTGAAATAACCCATCACAATTCACAAGTATTAGTTAAGAAGGAGAAAAAATGAGTAAAAAGTTTAGTGTTTTAGCAGTTATTCTGGTGCTGAGCATGGTGTTGGCAGCTTGCGGTACACCCGCAGCAGCCCCCACGACAGAACCCACCAAAGCCCCCGAAGTGTCGGCGGCGAGCACCTGTCCCTACGATATAGAAACCGGTGCAGTGATCACCTTCTCAGGTTGGGGTGATGAATCCGAACAGAACGTCTATAAGGCCACCATTGAACGCTTCAAGACTGTGTGCCCCGAAGTGACCGTCAACTACACCCCCATCCCCGCCGATTTTCAGACCAAACTGAAAGCACAGATGGCTGGTGGAACCGCGCCAGATGTGTTCTATGTTGACGACCAACTGATGACCGCTTTCGCGTCCTCCAACCAAATCATGCCCTTGGATGACATGATGGCTACTGCCAAAGTTACCCGCGAAGATTTCATCCCCGCTCTGCTAACCATCTTCACTAAAGATGGCAAGACCTACGCC
>JBASOE010000102.1:0-15486 GCA_049657925.1 Anaerolineaceae bacterium | reverse complement strand
CTAAATAGGTCTTCCTTTTGAGTTCTTCTTGGGTCATTCTGATTGTCCATTTCATGTAGTTAATTGTCATGCCTTTTAGGACATTTCTAATTTGCTACTTTAGGACATTATCATGTTGCCACTACATGCATGTAGGGCAGAAATTTGAATCACAAGGTCGAATTATGATGATTGGTGACAATCAAATCGTCTTTCGTTGTAGGACTGGTTGTGGGCAATCCTCCGAATCTCTCAAGGAAGGGATGACCCCGACTTCGTTGGGCACCAAGAGCCTCTAAAATAACTCTGCTTGCATCTTAAAAAGCTGAAAGCTCTTTCGGTGTTCTGGGCAGGTACCATGGTCAAGCAAGGCTTGACGATGCGCTTTGGTGCCATATCCTTTGTTTGCCGAGAAGTAATATGCAGGGTAGACAATAGCCAATTCCCGCATAGCCGTGTCCCGTGCTGTTTTGGCCAGAATCGAGGCGCAAGCAATCGAAAGAGAACGCGCATCGCCTTTCACCAAAGAGGTCTGCGGAATCTTAATCGCAGGCAATGTGAAATAATCCACCAACAGGTAATCTGGTGTTGTTTCCAACCTTGCGATAGCGCGGTCAAAAACCAATCGACCGGCCTTGGCCATGCCGATCTTGTCAATTTCAGCAGCAGCACAAATACCAATTCCCCAAGCCACTGCTGTCGACTTGATCACAGACGAAGCGGCTTCACGTTTGTTGGGTGTAAGTTGCTTCGAATCCCGAACGTCACCAAGCACCTTCAGCAATTCGGATGACCTGTCTTTAGGCAGAATCACTGCAGCGGCATACAACGGACCGGCTAAGGCGCCGCGGCCAGCTTCATCAAGCCCAGCAATCGCATCAAAATTTTTCTGCCAGAGTTCTTGCTCAAAATCAATGGTTGGCGAACGTGGCAGCAGCTGCAAATCAAACTTTTTTCTCACGGTATAGCCCATGTTTGACGTTTGAACGGATTATTAGCAATTCCCGGGCCATGCGAAACGAATCTTTGATCACATTGACGCGGCTGCCTGGCTCGTAAGTCCAGCGGATGGGTACTTCGCGCAAGTCAAGCCCGTGGTCACGGGCAATTGCCAGTACTTCCACATCAAAACTCCAACCCGTGAGCGTTTGCAGCGGGAAGACGCGTTCGGCTGCTTCTGCGCTGAAACATTTGAAGCCGCATTGAGAGTCCTGTAATCCCGGTAGAACGATCGTACGAACCAGTGTATTGAACATCCGCCCGATCAAATGCCGCATAGGCGGTTCATCGATTCGTTGTGCTCCGGGCGCTTCGCGTGAAGCGATTGCCACCGGCACATCCAAACGGGGAGGTAGAAATTTATTAATCTCATCCACTGACATCGAAAGGTCTGCATCCATCATGAAGCGATAATAACCAGTTGCCGCAAGCATACCCGCTTTGACCGCCAGACCTTTGCCAATGCCAGACAGCTTAATAAGTCGCAATCGTGGCCAATCCGGTAATAGCCTGGTAACAATTTCAGCGGTATTGTCGCTGCTGCCATTCTCGACAACAATGACTTCACTCTGGTATGGTTGCACGTTAACAAAAGCTTGGATTATCTCAAGCGAGTGAGGAAGGCGAATAGACTCGTTGTGAGCGGGAATAACGATCGACAAGAAAGGCTTGTCTGAAGGATAGATGAGTTTCATGCCTGGCTTTCAAAAAAAAGTCGGGGTGGGCGGACTTGAACCGCCGACTTCTGCGTCCCAAACGCAGCGCGCTGCCAACTGCGCTACACCCCGGCGAGATGAAAGTATAATCGGAAAGATGAAAGCAAGTCAAGGAAACCAAACTCTCTGGTTTTCGCACTTCTTGTGCATGGTCGCGCAGTGCGGTGTTTTGATGTTGTTACTCAATGCTTGTGGGTTTCAACCTGCTCAGGCCACACCCTCGTCAATTCCATCAACGCTGACCCCGACGATCAAGGTCACCCAAGTTTTACGGGCCACTAATATACCTGTTGCGACTGAAAAAGCTACTACAACACCCACCGAGACCCAAGGCTGCACTGACACCAAAGGTAAATTGATTGCGGGTGAATTTGAAAGCCAACTACTTAAAAAGCCTTTCAATTTCCAACTCTACTTGCCCGCCTGCTTCAACACGGACCTTGAGCTGCGTTACCCGGTGGCATACCTGATGCATGGCCTATACACCGATGAAACGCAATGGAATCTAATTGGTTTAGCCGATGCAATGGACACTTTTATTGATCAGTTTGGCAAGCCTTTTATAGTGGTGATGCCCCGCATTCCCGACGCAGACACCCAGAAAAATTCACCTATCATGGAAGTCATCACAGACGAACTGGTGACGTATGTCGACAAGAATTATCCGACCCTGATAGATCGCCAATACCGCGCCATCGGTGGAATTTCGCGGGGGGCATCATTGGCGTTGCGCATTGGTTACGACCGTCGCGATCTTTTCGGTAAAATAGGCATGCATAGCCTGCCCATGCTTGTCGATGAGTCTACATATTATGCTAAAGCCTTGGGAAAGCTCGACAATGACGAACGACCCTTGTTATTTTTGGATAGCGGCAATGACGATCGCGATCTGGCAGTGGCACGTACTTTTGACATCGAATTGACCAAGTTGGCCATCCCTCATACCTGGTACATGTTCAATGGCTATCACGATGAGGTGTATTGGAGCGAGCATCTGCCCATTTATCTTGAGTGGTACGGACAGGGTTGGTAAGCGCGGCCAAGCACACCTGCCTGATTATTAACAAACTTTTTTATGCATTCAACCTTCCCACTTGGCTGTTACTTCGATTGAACATTCTAAACAGAAACACGCAAAACTGCCGTTCAGGTTCCTTTCTGAACGCGTGTATAATCCCCTAAATGACTAAACCCCCCGTGAAAATAAGCTTGAAAGGTGCGTTTCTATTTCTTACAGTGGTCGCGGGAATATTCTTTGTCAGTTGGTTCGCCAGCCGAAATGCCCGGAGTCAAAATTCGGATCTGGTTCAGACTCCACATCTTGTAAAGATTACGTCATCCGGACCAGTGTCTTCTCCATTGAATGCGACCACCCAGCCCAACCAAGACTTGACCGCCGAGGCCATTGTGGCCAATTTAGATCACCTAAAACTTCTTTGCGCAGATGCGCAGGGGAAAATCATTGAAGATCATTTGTACAGTGATACATTTGAGACGGTGATTCCATTGAGGGTTTACTTTCCTCCTTGCGGAAATCCGGACATAGAGAGCCATTTGTCTTACGCCACTCTCTACCTCTTGCATGGTCTCGGGAGTGACGAGTCTCAATGGGTAAATTTAGGACTGGAAGAAGTCATGAATGCCTCAATGATGGCTGATATTTCGCCGTTCATTGTGGTTATGCCCCAAGTACCAGAGATGTACATCTGGCCTTCAGACAAAAACGCGATCTTTTTTATTGATGAACTCATCCCGTATATAGATAACCGATATCCCACGCTGACTGATCGAGCACACCGTGCTATTGGAGGACTTTCACGCGGCGCGGCCTGGGCATTGCGGATCGGTTTGACTCATCCTGACTATTTCGGGAAGATTGGCTTACACAGTCTGCCTCTCTATGATGATGAGGTAACTCATTGGGCAAGCGTTTTGAGCACAATGGAATCCTCAGCAACCCCCCAAATATCTATGGATATTGGTAAGAACGACAAAGATTTGGGTTCCACAGTTCTATTCGATCAATTGCTTAATAGCCTGAACGTTTTGCACGAATACAATTTATTCGACGGCAATCACGATGAGGTCTACTGGAGCGAGCATCTACCCATTTACCTTGAGTGGTATGCCCAGGGTTGGTGATATCCCGTGCCATTTGGGTTGTGCGAGTTTTAGGTTCTTCATTTCCGAATACTGTTTAAAAGACCGCCTCCCACACGTATCAACATTCAGTTGGCTCTTCCAACGCTCGTAGAACTTGACCTCGTTTGAGTTGGCATTCTCTGAAGAGCCGACCAATCCGTTGCGACTTCTGACTCAACCCGCCATGCAATTTCAAGCGCGTCACGCTCTGCGTAAAATGCCCCCGGCAGAACAATTCCGATCACAGAGCGATGAAAAGCTTCACGATTCTGCCAGTAAGCCCCAGGCGGCTTTAGGTTTGGCTCGATCACTGGGCTCATCAAAGGATTACTCAATTTCCAGGGCTTGAACAGTGAATTAAAGACTCCTTTTATCATCGCGCCATTGGTCTATTCTACTCAATAAACAATAGGACAGCGTACACAGGAAGGTGTTCGACCCAAACTGAAGTAAAATTAATGACAAGAGATTTACACCGACACGAAAACTAACCGCCCCCACATAGAAAGGATCTCATATGTATCAAAAACTTATCATAATCGGCAATTTGGGTAAAGACCCTGAAATGCGTTTCACCCCTGAAGGCAATCCGGTTACCACTATCAACGTGGCCACCAGCCGCCGCAACAAGGATAAAGAAGAAACTGCCTGGTTCCGTGTTTCGGTTTTTGGTAAACAGGCAGAGAGCACTAACCAATACTTACAGAAAGGTTCAAAAGTGCTCGTTGAAGGTCGACTCTGGCCAGATTCTAATGGTGGCCCGCGGGTCTACCAAAAGAAGGACGGCACCTGGGCTGCCAGTTATGACGTAACGGCTGACACGGTACGCTTCCTCAGCGCCAAGGGCGAAACCAGCGGATCCACTACTGACGTCGACGAAGCCGGCGACGACGACATCCCCTTCTAAGCCATGCCAGAAGTTAAACCGCTCAACATTATTCTGCCAGAAGACCTCAAGGCCGAGTTTGTAAACATGGTGCGGATCGCCCATACACCAGGAGAATTTGTTCTGGACTTCACCGCAGTGCTGCCAGGTATTGAAGACCCCAAAGTCACTACTCGCGTTGTGCTCTCTCCGCTGGGCATGAAATTAATGCAGCATGCCATCAGCGACAACCTGAAGCGCTACGAAAGCACATTCGGTGAGATTCGTCTGCCCATGGGTCACACCCTGGCAGATGACCTGTTCAAGTCGCAGGGCTTACCCTCTTCTTCAGGGGATAAGTAATGCCTCAACTCGACGACATCTGTAGCCAGATCAGAACGGTGTTCAACCAAAAAACAGCCCTGCGCGATGGTGCGCTAAGCAAAGCGCGCGAGCTTACGCGCCACTCTTCGCTGGCGATCCGTGCCATTCATCGGGAGGATGAACTTGAAGCAAATAATGAACTTGGGGCCTGCAAAGTGCTGGCTGAAGAGCTCAAGTCAAGCCTTAACGTTCATCCTGATCTTTATTTTGCCGGCTACACTCAGGACGCGCTCAAAGAATACGTCGAAGCGCAATTGACAGTTGCCCTCATCCGCGGTTACGAGCTTTCAACCCCTGAAGATCTGGGGGTGGAACCCGCTGCCTATCTGAATGGGCTTACCGAAACCCTTGGGGAGCTACGTCGTCGCTGTCTGGATCTATTGCGACCCGGTTATTCCACTGAAGTGGAGCGGCTATTGGATGCCATGGATGACATCTTTACCCAACTCGTCACCATGGACTACCCCGATGCCATCACTGACGGACTGCGCCGACGCACCGACCTGGCGCGCGGCATCATCGAACGCACCCGCGCCGATATTACCGTTTCCTTCAGGCAAAGCGAACTTGAAAGAGCTCTTTCAAAGCTTTCAAAACAATTGGACGAGCACCAAGAATAAAGAAAACAAAATAGATAAACCGCATCTTTGTTTCCAAACTGTCAAGATGCGGTTTTTGTTTTAATGCAGATTTCTGAGGCATAATTAGCGAATGCGAACGATCAAGGCTTCTGAACTGGGATCATTCCGATATTGTCGGCGTGCCTGGTGGTACCAATTACAGGGTGAACCCTCCGAAAATACTGCCGCGCTCGCCGCTGGTTCAGCGCGTCATGCCGGGCATGCCCGAGGGGTTAAGTCAGCCCTACTTCTCAAATGGCTGGCTGTCGCACTTTTATTGGTTGGCTTAGTTTATGTTCTATTAGGAGTACTACAGTGAGCCAGTCTCAAATCGGCTTACTGATTCTGGCTTTGGCGCTGCTCGCGTTCTTGCTCAGCCGCTTGCTCGCCAAACAATCCGGTTTACCTGAAGGCAGGATGGTCTACTCGGACGATGAAGCGTTTCAGAAGTTGCCCAAGCCTCTCTACGACCGAGAGTTGAACCTGGTTGGCAAGCCCGACTACGTCATTACTCTCAAAGACGGCAGCATTGTTCCAGTCGAATACAAGAGCCAAAACGCCCCGGCCACACCTTACGACTCGCACATCCTCCAGCTTAGCGCGTATGCCTATCTGTGCGAAAAGTCTTTCCGCCGCCGACCAGCTTATGGGTTAATCCGCTACGCTGACAAGACTTTTCAACTCGATTATGACAAGAGACGCGAGAAAGAGTTGCTTGACCTGTTAACAGAAATTCGACGTTGCGAATTAGAAGGGGAAGCACCTGCCCGCTCACACAACCAAACTTCGCGTTGTCGCGGTTGTGGCTATGGTTCAATCTGCGATCAGCGTCTCTAATTCCTATAAAATATACTGTCCGTTCAGGATTCCAGTTGTCGCAATGCCCTCAAGGCTCGCAGGGTTATCCATGGATTCGCTTTGCCGGTTGGACCATAGCTGACCCACATACGATCTCGTTCAGAATGCTTCAATGGCCATGTGCCATCTGGAAGCTGCTTGGAGACCAACCAATTCCTCAATGGTTGCATGCGCTTATCTTTAGAGAAACCAGTCGATATCAGAGCTTCTGTCAGTTGAAGTAAATCAGCACTATAAAATAGGGGGTGAGCAAGTTTAAACCACTTCTCACTAACTTTGTTATTACCACTCGGCCAGTTGGCTTCTGTTGGGTCACTATTTAATAGTAGTTCAGCACCGAGTACGACTGCTTCACGGACTGCTGGGCTACGTTTATCCTCGAGAATTTGCCCAAAAGCCATCAATGTCTTGACGGCAGCCCAGGTGCAAGGTTTATCTCCATTTATTTGGCATGACCAGCAGGGACCAGTCTTGGCACCCTTGGGAGCCACAACCCTTGGATAACCTGCTTCAGTTTGGCTCAGCGCCATCCATTCATAAGCCCCATCCAAACGGGGATCCTTACAACCGAGCTGTTTAAGCGACCAACACATATTGCCAACCAGACAATCGATAGTATCTGTCCGGTCGGCGCAATAGTCGTTGGGACTATACGGAAATCGGGCATGGTCAAGAAAATAATCTATCGCTTTACAGATTCGATCGTCTTCTCGAGCATCGGCACCTGATTGGGCAAGAGCAATCAATGCCCACACGGTGGATTTGTATTTCGGAGAATAACCTGAGCCGGGTTTTACCCAATATCCTTCCGGTTCCATAACGCTGAGTATCCGCGCGATCGGAGGCTCTTGATGTGCCTCATTGCGTGCTTTTCTTACCTCGGGCGCGTCTTCCGGTTCATTCAACAACCAGCGCAGCGTCAAATGTCGCACTGCGGCGCCGTTATCATTCAATAGCCAATCAACTGTTTTTTCATCCTGCATGAAGACACCTCACGAAAAGATCAAGTCAATTTTACCCAATAGCCAAACAATGCATGTGATCAACAATCTGACTTATAATCATTAAACGAGTCAATAAAAACTGTTAACAATTCGGAGGTTACTGATGAAGAAAGGTTTTATCCTATTCGCTCTTGTAATTCTTATGGCTGTCAGCCTTTTAGGTTGCCAACCCCAGACCCCAGCCCCACAAGCAACCACCCCACCTGAACCTGCCGCTCCCGCATCCAAATTGGATACGATCAAGAGCACCGGCAAAATGATGGTCGGCACCTCGGCAGACTATCCTCCTTACGAATCGGTGGACGGCTCTGGAAATTATGTCGGTTTCGATATCGACCTAATGACTGCCATTGCCGAAGGGATGGGCGTTACGCTGGAGTGGGTCGATATGCCCTTTGACAGCCTGATCGCAGCCGTTCAAGAGAACAAAATTGACCTGTCTATCTCCTGTTTCAACTACAGCGAAGAACGTGACCAACAGGTCGACTTCTCAGATGCCTATTACACTTCTGAGGACGCTTTCATCGTTGGCAAAGACTTCACCGGCACTATTGCCAAGCCAGAAGATATCGTTGCCTTTAAAATTGGCGTACAGTCTGGCACCGTTCAGGACGACTGGTTGACCACCACCTTAGTCGACACCGGTTTGCTCAAAGCTGAAAACCTCTCACGATATGAACGTGTTGACCAGGCTGCTCTTGATCTTGAGGCCGGTCGAGTAGACATTCTGATGGCTGACTATGTACCTGCCAAAGCCTTGGTAGCACAATATGCGGGCTTCAATATTGTTCTGAAGGCCACCCTTTCAACGGGTCCTTTGAACATCGTCTTGCCCAATGGGGACGTAGCGTTGAAAGCTGAGATCGACAAACAGATTAAAGCCTTGCAAGCCTCAGGCAAGATCGATGAACTGGCTGAGAATTACTTCGCGGAATAAATAGCACCACATTCCTGACCCCGGATTATACCGGGGTCAGTCTCATCTCGCTCTGCAATTTCTCTACGGGAGAGATCGTTTTGGACGTCTTCAATTTTATTAAATACATTGCTCTCGGTACCGCGTATACGCTGGGGGTGACCGTGGTAGCCTTACCCTCCGGCTTGGTGCTAGGAACGCTCTTCGCGCTTCTGGCCGTTTATGGCGGCAAAGTACTGAGGCAGGTTATGGGCTTTTACAGCACCGTTATGCGCGGTATTCCACCAATCGTGCTGCTCTTGATTCTCTATTTTGTCATGTCGGGCCAAATTAACCTGTCACCTTTTTGGGCAGGCTCAATTTCACTGGGTATTATCTCCAGTGCCTACCAGATGGAAATTATTCGAGGTGCTATTCTATCAGTGCCTGGCGGACAGATGATGGCGGCTCGCTCTATCGGTTTGACGCGTATGCAAGCCGTTTTCAATGTCATCCTGCCCCAAACACTGCGCAATGCCATTGCCCCCTGGTCGAATGAGGCTGCCATCGTTATCAAGGATTCCTCCCTGGTATACGCCTTAGGGGTGCCCGAGATTCTGCGACGTGCCCAGCTCATCGGTGCCAGTTCACGCTCTTACTTGTTAGCATACCTCACCGCCGCGGTCATCTACTTCCTGCTCGTGTTTGCTTCGAGTCGTTTGCTTGGCATGCTCGAAAAGAAACTCGAAATTCCTGCCAACCCTTAGGTCGAGGAGACTTATGCCCAATCCCATTCTGACCATCAAAAAGCTCACCAAAATCTACGGAAATAACGTCATCTTTCGCGATATCGATCTGACGGTCAAAGAGGGTGACACCATCGTGATTATTGGCCCAAGCGGTACCGGCAAGAGCACCCTGTTGCGCTGTATCAACCTGCTAACCCAACCTGATGCTGGCCAGATCTGGCTTGACGACCTGGAGATCACCGCAAAAGGCGCTAATGAAGATATGCTTAGACAACATATCGGCATGGTGTTTCAGAACTTTCTTCTCTTCAATCACCTCACCGCGCTCGACAACGTAAAACTCGGCCTGACCAAGGTAAAGCATATGAACGAGAAAGCTGCGGAAGCAAAAGCCCTCAAGGAATTGGAGCGTGTTGGCTTGTCCGATCGCGCCAATCATTACCCAGGTCAACTTTCTGGAGGGCAGCAACAACGCGTCGGGATTGCCCGGGCGCTGGCTATGGATCCGCGAATCATGCTCTTCGATGAACCCACCTCCGCTCTCGACCCCGAACTGATTGGGGAAGTGCTCGAGGTTATGCGCGATCTATCCCGCTCTGGCATGACCATGATCGTCGTCACTCACGAAATGGGCTTCGCGCGCGAGGTAGCTGATCGCATTGTCTTTATGGAGAAAGGCAGCATCGTCGAAGAAGGCACGCCAGACGATCTTTTCTGCCGTCCCAAATTCGATCGTACACGAGAATTCTTGTGGAAAATCACCGAACTGTACGGCAAACAGGAAGGCGCAAGCACGCCCCCAAAAGTGAGTGATACCGCGAAGCCGTTTTGTGATGAGCCAGTGGAAGGTGCGACTGTTTAATGGCTGACTGGTTGATTCTTTTTAAACGTTACCTACCCGATTTTATAATTGGCGCTGGGGTAACCCTCGAGTTGACATTTGTGGGACTCCTGTTGGGTTTTGTTCTTGGATTGGGGTTGGCTCTTGGAAAAGTGTATGGGCCAAAATGGCTCAGGATCATCTGCACAGGCTATGTTGAAATCGTACGCGGTACACCCCTATTGGTGCAACTGTTCCTGATCTATTACGGCTTACCCTCTCTCGGGGTGACGTTCTCTCAAACCCTTTCCGCCTACCTGGCGTTGGGGCTTAACAGTGCCGCCTATCAGGCCGAATATTTGCGTGGTGCTATCCAGGCCATCGGGAAATCCCAGATGATGGCTGGGCGCTCGATCGGCCTGAGCACCTGGCAAACCGTCGTGAACGTTATCCTGCCGCAGGCTTTACGCCTGGCGCTGCCTTCCTGGTCAAATGAACCCATCTCTCTGCTCAAGACCACAGCCGTTGTCTTTCTGATTGCCGTGCAAGACCTGATGGCTCGGGCAAAGCGCGCGGCCAACGTCACCTATAACCCGATTGGCAGCTACATCGCTGCCGCGATTGTCTATCTGGCAATGGTATTCGCGCTAAGCGCGCTGCTTAAATGGCTCGAACGTAAAACCAAAATTCCTGGCTTTGAGATGGAATCCAAGCGGGTATAGCGCAAGACCTATATAGCACAAGACCTAATGCCCAAGACCTAATTGACATTACTCCCCCTCTCGATTATCCTTGAGTTCGTTCGGGCGGGACCGGCACGGCGAAGCCCTGCGAACCCCGTCAGGTCCGAGAGGAAGCAGCGGTAAGGAGGAAGCTTTGGGTGTTGCCGTCAAACCTGCCCGAACACTTTAATCTACTAATCAATAGTCGGCGTCAGAAAACAGATTGAACCAGCCAGAAACCACCATGAAAACTCCTCTCCCTTCCGAAACACCCCGTGTCTGCGACTATACTGATTCCGATTACCAATCCACCTTCTGGGATAGTGGCGTAAGGCGCTATGAGGACGCGGCTGAGGAAATCGCGCTCAAACGGCTGCTGCCCACTTCGGGTCGGCTGCTGCTCGAGCTTGGTGCTGGCGCCGGCCGCAACACGCCGCGTTATCCGGGCTACGATCGCATCGTTTTGCTCGACTATTCGCGTACCCAATTGGTGCAAGCCCGTCAACGTCTGGGCAAGTCTAACCGCTATGTTTACGTAGCCGCGGACATCTACAAACTGCCCTTTGTGGCTGGTCTTTTTGATGGCGCTACGATGATCCGCACCTTGCACCACATGGCCAAGCCTGACCTTGCTCTGGCAAACATTCGCCGCGTGATGGCGGAGCATGGCGTGTTCATCCTCGAGTTTGCCAACAAGCGCAACCTGAAATCAGTGATAAGATTTCTAACAGGTCGCCAGAAATGGAACCCATTCCAGCCTGATCCGGTCGAATTTGTTGAACTCAACTACAACTTCCACCCAAGGACCATTCGCCGCCAATTAGTCGAAGTCGGCTTTAAGGTTGAAAAACAACTGGCAGTCTCGCACTTTCGTGCAGGCTGGCTAAAGCGCCACATTCCTCACAAATTACTGGTTGGCCTGGATGGGTTACTGCAACCGACCGGTGCTTTTTGGCAGTACTCCCCCAGCCTCTTCAGCCGCACCAGCGCGGTCGGCACCTCCCCCGCGGTGCCCAAAGGATCCTTTTTCCGCTGTCCAATCTGTGGGGAGAGCTTGCCGGAACAATCCTCGACCCTGACTTGCCCGGGTTGTGGCCACGAGTGGGCATTCGAGGATGGGATTTACGACTTCCGAGTGGACGCGCAGGGCTAAAACCACCTCCTCACGCTACTTCGCTTAAGCAGTCCCTTCGTTGATTGTTTCGGGTACATTCGCCGTATCTGTCGATTCATCAGGCGTCGTTGAGCCCCCTTCTTGATGCGGTACTCGGCGATTCTTCCAAAACCACACATAATACATGCTGATAGCGATCAGATAAAAGACAATCGTCACCGTGAAGGACGGCTTAAAGCCATAGCGCACCTGCAAGAGACCGCTGATCGTTGGGCTAAACGCCCAGCCAAATTGATTCGCCATACTCGAGAGCGAAGCTACCATGGCGCGATACTTGCCATCCACCTGCTCCATCACAAAGGTTGAATAAACTGGTCCGCTCATGTTCATCAACATGATGCGCATGTAATATGCCATCAAACTAATAGAGAATATCGGCGAGAAACCCAATAGCACCAGGAATGGAATAGAAAGCGCCTGTGAGACAACCACTATCTCAATTTTGCCGTATTTCTCAGCAAGTGCCGGAGCAATCAGCAAGCCGATCGCCATTGCCAGCGAACCCCAGGCGAACATCACCCCGATTGAGGCATCGCTTTGGTTGTGCACATTACGGAAGTACAAATTCATAAATGGCATGATCATGCCGGCACCTATTGACGTGACCAACATCGGCGCGATCAGGCGGGTCAGTCCACCAGGGTTGGCTTTCATGTAAGCAAGTGGCGCAAATGTGGAGCGTTCGCTTTCGATCGAGCGCGTCTTGGAGATCATCAAGTTGGGGATAAGCGCCAGCACCGCGCCGATAACCACCACTCCGATTGACCAGGCATAAGCTGTCGAACTGGAGGCCTCCACCGCGAAGAGTCTGCTCATCCAATCAGGCAGGTAACCACCAAACCACTGACCGATCGAGCTGGCAACCATGCCGATGCCGCTGGCGAAGCTGAACAGGTAGGTGCGCTCTTTCTCGCCGCTGTTTTCCATTAAGAAAGGCCCCATCGCCACCATCGAAAGTGATTGCCCAAAGCCCATAACCACGTTCATCAAATTCAGAATGAGCAACGTGGGGAAGAGCAGCATCATTGCCACCGAGAAGCCAACCGCGATGTATCCAAAGAAAAAGGCATTCTTACGGCCAATTCGATCGGTCATATAGCCCATCGGAAACGCCGATATCAGTGAAGTAGCGCTGCGCACGGTCACCAAGTTACCAATCACGACCTCGTCGAAACCCAGGCTGAGCAAGTAAAAGTTGAAAAGCAACTGGAACACGCCCATGACCATGCCCATGATCACGGCGCTGGTCAGGTAAAGGCGTGCGTTTCGGCTAAATGCGCTGACACGCTCCACATAAGTCTTTAAGAAAGAGGTTTTCACCACTTTCTCTTCATTCGAGTGCCTCAAAACTTAATCTCCGTGGACGAATTGGTCGAGTAATTCCTGGATGGTGTCGAAGCCTTCAAAACGAGTGGCATATTGACGGTCGCCTTCATGATCAACAATCACTTGCACCAGTCCTGCCATGCGTAATTCCATCATGTGGTGCGCTACCGTCGGAGGTCTCAACCGCAATGCCCTCGACAATTCGGCGGCTGTCTGAGAGCTCTGGGCCAAATGCCTTAAGATGCGCAGGCGCGTGGGATCAGCTAACGCTTTTAATCCATTGATTAACGTGTCCGGAACAATTTCCCCGGGGATCAACGCCATGGTCTCAGGTCTGGATGCAAAGAGCATCCCTACCGCACCATCACCCAAGTCCTCGTAGCCCATATAGGGTGCACCCCAGAAGCTCGGCGCCAGATAAAGGTGGGTGATGTGCTCGAGATCGCGATAACGCACACCGCTGCTCAACTCTTCCAGCATGGCGGCCAAAGGCAGAGAACCAGATCGCATTTGGGCGTGTGAAAGACCCTGCTTGAGCACCGGTAAGATGCGCAGTTCCTCTTCGGCAAAGAAATTTTCAATATACGATATAAGCGCGGCCAGGTATGCTTCACCGAACTCTTCCCGATGCGACCAGGCATGGTGTAACTGGTCGAGGATCGCCGCATTGGAATTATTGGTGGTAGCGTGCAGCATCTCGCTGATCGCAGTTTTCTCGGTGCGGGTCCATTTGTGATTGGCGGTCGTAGCCTGCAAAAGCTCCCATGGGTCTTTCGGAGTGCTTCCGTGATAGAACAGTTTTGGTAAGCGCAGGGGTGCTGGTGTTTTTGTGAGATAGTCTATGACTACATCACTTGATTTGGGTTTTGGAAGGCTGTGCACAAAGTAATGCGGCATCGCCATGATATTGCCCGCTAATTCCAGGGTTTTGCGATGTTCTAATGGGAGTCGCGATCGCACACCCGCTGCCCAGGCAGGCTTAAGCCCAAAGGGATCGGGGTTATGCAGCACATGCAGCGAGACGAAGAGATCGTAAGCGGTTCCAAAGTCCCAAATGATTTTCGTGCGTAAGGATGATGTTGGCATGTCAGGTTCCTTATAGTAAGACATCGGTCTATTATATTAGATGAAGGCCTAACGTGCAAAGGATGTTTTGGATTGGCTTATTCCTTGGGTGTAGGATTGGCTTGTTCCTTGGGCCGTTCAGCCTACACACCCATACCTCGTTTTGTGTGGGGTCCATCTCTTCGTGTCACCCTGAACATCTTTTGTGACTGCTTGTAGCCCTCCGTGCAAAAGATCTGTTAATAAATCCGGTGTGTGAGGATGAACGGTTTTATTTTTGCAGGGAACGGGTTCCACCCCATCCCGATTTCAGGATCATCAGTTTCGAGAAGGGCAAGATCGCCTTCACCCCCCCTTACGGACTCGTAGGTGGCAAGGTAGAAAGCATCGCTGCAAGGTACGCCAATGCTCTGGCATCCTCTTCGGTGCCGCCTGTGGCCAACAATTCCTGCGCCTGCGCAAGAAGCGCGTCTGCGGGGTTGGTGTCGTCCAACAGGGCTAAACGGCTGTTTGCCCTCTCCAGGTTGGGCTGAGCCGCAAATGACTGGGCGATCATCAGTCGGTATTCTGCGCGGTTTTCCATACTAAGCTCAGAAGGCAATGCTTCGGTGTTGGTGAGCGGAAATACTAACAACGAAAAGACCAACCCAAGTGCCAGGCCCAAGAGCAGGCCGGTCAGCATATACCAATTATTGGGTGCGCTCGCGACAGGAATGGGTTTTGTTTCCACATCCAACGGTTTAGTTTCCATGGGTCCCTCGCTGCCAGCGTGTTACCGCGTCCTGGTCGATGGCCGTGAACATCGTGCGCATCAAAGTCAGATCCGCTGAGCTGTAACCCACCTTTTCGGCATAACTCATAGCGTTGACCATTAAGGTCAACGGATCGCTATCGAGGTCATCCAAGCGGTTGAGCACCATCAGTGGGTCCGGGTTGCTGGCGAAGCTTTCCGCGGTCATCAGCACGACGTCGGCTTTGTAATCCGCACGAAGCTGTTTGAGGTCGGCGTTTTCAGGTGCCTTTGGCGGTGCCATCAGCCAACCAAAGGCCAGCCCGGCCCCCAAACCGATCAGAATGGCGACGAAGAAGAAAACCAGCCTGCGAGCTTTCATACGCTACTCCTTCCTGCGCATGGGGATCTTCACGCCATGCTCGTTGGCAAACTGAA
>JBASOE010000101.1:0-8717 GCA_049657925.1 Anaerolineaceae bacterium | reverse complement strand
TGGTTGCTGTCCCGCACCTTAAACGCCATGTGACATAATCATGGCCAGGGTGCGGAATTAGTCGCCCCCTGAAATTCTCTTCCAAAACAAAAATAAATACTAAGCTGAGCGAGGTGCGCGATGATTTATTTAAGTCAGCTATTAAACCAAAAAGTTTGGGATGCTTTTGGGCATGTGGTAGGCCGTTTAAAGGACGTGATGGTTAATGCTACCGAAAAAAACATGCCCCCACTCTCCGCTCTCGAACTCAATCTCCCAGATGACAACCCCAACCGCTTGATCGATGCCCGCTCCATTGCCACCTTGTGGCCAAGCATCACGCTAAAAACTGATTTGACAAAACTGGTTCCTTATGAATTGCGTGGTCATGAGCTTCTGTTAAAAGAACGCGTGCTCGACCAACAGATCGTCGACACTGAAGGTCGCCGGTTGGTGCGGGTCAACGACCTGCAAATCGGAAGAAAAGGCGACGCCTTCCTGTTAACAGGTGTGGATGCGAGCACAAACGGTCTTCTGCGCCGTCTTGGGCTTGAAAAAGTGGGTCGTTCCTTTGCTAAGATGGTCAAAAAACAAGACCAGACCCATGTTATTCCATGGGAATTCGTAGCTTCGATCGAACACGACGACCCTTTGCGCCTATCGGTCTCTCAAGCCCGTCTGGTGCAAATGCCCCCAGCTGACATTGCCTCCATCCTGGATGATCTCGATCATCACACCTCTAAAGCTTTGTTACAGGGTTTCTCGGACGAGCAATTGGCTGATACGCTGGAAGAATCATCGGAAGAAATGCAACAGACTGTGATTTCACATTTGCATCCCGAACGTGCCGCGGACGTGCTTGAGGAAATGGACCCCGACGAGGCTGCGGATATTCTGGCCAATATGGACAACACTACCTCGGAACAATTGCTTAATCTCATGGAAGACGAGGATGAGGAGGACGTCAGAAGACTTTTGGCCTATCCTGAAGACTCCAGCGGCGGTATCATGACCACTGAGTTTGCGTGGGTGCCGGGTGATTACACGGTGGCGGAAGCACTTGATTACCTGCGCTCCTCCGAAGACGCCATTGAAGACGAGTTTATGTATTACGTTTACATTCTTGATAAGGATGAGCGCCTTAAGGGTGTCGTCAGTCTGCGAGATCTGGTCACCGCTGCGCTGGACAAACCACTCACAGATTGGTTCGACGAGGATGCCATCAGAGTGAACCCGCTGACACCACAAGAAGAGTGTGCCTACCTGGTGGCTAAATACGACCTCATGGCCGTTCCAGTGGTTGAGCCGGAGACCAACGTAATGCTGGGCATTGTAACGGTTGATGACGCACTTGATACCGTGTTGCCTACCGCCTGGAAGAAAAAATTACCAAGGTTCTCAGCGAGATAGGTTACCCGATGAAGAAGAAATACTTACCTCTCTGGGCACGTAAAATCGGGTTGCTTTTTGCTATTCTTGGTCCTGGCCTGATTACCGCCAGCGCTGATAACGATGCTCCTGGCATCGCTACCTACTCGATGGTGGGTTCAAAATATGGTTTTGCGTTTCTGTGGGTCATTGTTGCTATTACCATCGGCGAGGTGATCGTTCAGGAAATTGCCGCACGGATGGGCGCGGTCACCGGTAAAGGCACGGCTGACCTGATTCGTGAGAAATTTGGTGTCAAAATCACTACTTTCGCAATGGTTACATTGCTGATTGCCAATCTCGGCACTACTTTTGCGCAGTTCGCCGGCATCGCTGCAGCAGGAGAGCTTTTCGGAATCAGTAAGTACATC
Organism: Anaerolineaceae bacterium; assembly: GCA_049657925.1. GTDB lineage: Bacteria > Chloroflexota > Anaerolineae > Anaerolineales > Anaerolineaceae > Mesolinea. Next base: position 6,939 of record JBASOE010000101.1, on the reverse strand, counting down.
ACGGTTCCCCTGGCTGCTATCGTGATCAGTCTCTTGATCCTCAAAGGCAACTACAAGCATGTCGAAAAAGTGCTCCTCGTGCTGTGTCTTTCAGCACTTGCCTATGTGATTACGGTGTTTATTAATAAACCGGATTGGGGAGTGATAGCACAGGAGGCTTTGACCCCTTCAATCGAATTAAACAGTGAATACATCCTGGCGATGTTGGCGGTAGTCGGTACAACCATCACTCCCTGGGGTATCTTTTATCTACAAGCATCGGTTGCCGATAAAGGGGTTGAACTCAGCAAATACAATAACACCAAGATAGACGTCATTTTTGGCGCTGCCTGGGGCAATGTTATCTCTGCATTCATCATTATCACTACCGCCTCAACCTTGTTCATAAGAGGAATCGTGGTGGAAGGGGCTGCCGAAGCTGCCATGGCGCTTGAGCCCCTTGCTGGTGCATGGTCCAGTACACTTTTTGCTGTTGGTTTGGTTGGGGCTTCATTGCTGGCGATCTCAGTTTTACCGCTTTCAACCACTTATGCTATGTGCGAAGCTTTCGGCTTCGAACGCGGCTTGAACCGACCCATCAAAGAAGCGCCGGTGTTTTACACCATGTTCTCAGTGATCACCATCCTGAGCATGGTCGTTGTCCTCATTCCAGGCGTGCCTCTCTTCCAGTTAATGGTCTTATCGCAGTCAATGAATGGTATCTTGCTGCCGATTTTGTTGGTTTTAGTCTTAATCCTGGCAAATGATAAACAGATCATGGGCAAGTGGAAGAACAAGCCACTTACCAATGTGTTGGCGATCACTATGACTGTACTGATTTTCTGCGTGACGCTGGCATTATTCGCCGGATAAATATTTAATTTGGGTTAGGGTTTCGGACTCGGTTCGAGGGCTAATAACATCGAGTAGATCGAAAGGTGCTCACTGTACTTGTCGTGATATTTTAGCCGCCAAATCGCTGGTTTGTCAGTTTCATCGACTTCAACTACGAACTCATGCCCTGATCCAGCCGGCAGAACCTCGAAACCAGCACGCTGTAGTGCGCGCTTGGTCCAGATAAGGTTCAATCCCTGGGCATGCAGTTCGATGCTGCGCAAAGGTGGCTGATCTAAATTGAAACCGCCTGTCCGGGTGTTGAAAGTAACATTTGGCTGATCGAAGGTGTTGCCAAACTGACCGCTTAACACCAGATCCTCAGGGGAACCGTGCAACACCTCACCTGCTGCGTTCATCAACCAGATGCGATCAGCAGAATGCAGCGCCAGGTCAAGATCATGGGTGGAGGTCAACACCGTTTTGCCTTCTTTGTGTGCAAGTTCACGTAGCAAACTCAGAATGCTCACCCGTCCCGGCAGGTCCAAGAATGCCGTTGGTTCATCCAAAAACAAAATCCTTGGTTCTTGAGCCAATGCTCTGGCGACCATCACTCGCTGTCTTTCACCATCGCTTAGCTCATCAACGAAGCGATCCTTGAGCGGTGTCGCACCAACCAGGTCAAGAGACTCTTCAATCGCTCTATGGTCGTTTTCACTGAGTTTGTCGAACAGACCTGTGTACGGAAAGCGCCCAATCCCGACCAACTCTTCCACCCGCATCGCCCCCACCGAAACCGGTGAAGTCAGTACGACACTGATTAACGTAGCGAGTTCAGCAGGTTGATAGCTTTTTATCGGCTTGCCCATCACATAAATTTCACCATCCAGCGGTTTCTGTAAACCAATGAGAGTTCGCAACAAAGTCGATTTACCGACCCCATTCGGACCAACCAGACAGACCAATTCGTCAGGGTTAAGTTTCAAATTGAGCCCCTCCGAAATTGTCACAAGCCCACTACGGCCTTCTTTAAATCCGATAGCCAGGTTTTTGGTCTCAAGGATGGCAGTCTCTACACCGTGAAAGATGTCGCACCTCGCTTTTTCTTAAGCACGACCCACAACACAAATGGCGCTCCAAACAAGGAAGTAATCACGTTGATCGGCAAAACAAATTGCGATCCTGGCAATTGGGCGATGCCATCGGCAAGCAGAGCAGCAATTGCACCAAGCACAATCACCGCCGGCAGCAAAACCTTGTGGTCGGAAGTTTTCAACAAGTTACGCGATACATGCGGGATTGCTACCCCCAGAAATCCGATGGGTCCACAAAAGGCAGTCACCGTTCCAGCCAGCAAAGAGGCACTGACCAGAATCCAAAAACGAGTCCGCTTGATGTTCAAACCCATGGTGCGGGCATAGTCTTCCCCGAGCAGCAGCGCGTTTAACGCTTTCGGAAGGAAAGCAGCGATGCCCAAGCCAACCAGAACCATCGGCAACATGACGCGCATCTGGCTCCAGGTAACTCCGGCAAAGGAGCCATAAGACCAGATGGTATAAGCCTGGATGCGTTCGGGGATGCTGAAGTAGATCAATAAGCTGACCACGGCGCTGGTGGCGTAACCAAACATCAACCCCAATATCAACAATGTGGTCGGATTCTTGATTTTTCGCCCTACCAGCAGGATTACCGCAAGCACCACCCCAGCCCCTAATGAGGCTGCAATTGCCAGGCTGAGATCCCCGAATGCTCCCAAACCAGCCAGCAAATACGCACCCGTTGTGCCAATCGAGAGGATCACCAGTGCCACCCCCAGGCTGGCGCCAGAGTTAATGCCGAGGATGAAGGGGTCGGCCAAGGGATTGCGGAAAAGGGTTTGCATCTGCAAGCCAGAAACGGATAATGCAGCTCCCACCAACACAGCAGTTAGTGATTTGGTCAAGCGAAAGTTGAGCACGATTGTTGTCCAGGTGTCGCGCGCGGCGGGTTGACCGACCAGTATTTTAGCAACCTCACCAATGGGAATGCGAACCGAACCCTGGCTGATGCTGACGACAAAGAGCAAAACAAGCCCAATCAGCAGCGGCACAAAGACTTTTAAAGCAGAGAACCTGCCCACTCCCATGGGCAGGTTTTCTCTCTTGATCCCGGATTGGTTACGGCTTTCAGTCATTAATGCTTACTTTAATAGCTGATAGTAATACAGTGTGTGGTCAGGTAAAAGTTCGGGGTAGAAGACTTTAACCAAATCTTTGAGAACCACATCTGGGTTGGCAACACCACTTTCGAAGTAATCCAGACCTCCGTTGATATTAGCTCTGGCATTGTTGTTGTAGATTCGATCGGTTTGGAAAGCCTTGAACTCCACGTAACGTGAATCGAGTGCCAACAAGCTGGGCTTGTCGGCCGGGAAGCCGACATTGATCCAGTAATCAGCGTCCTTGCCTTTGTCAAAAACTACTTCAAACGACAACGGCAGGCTGGAACCTTCCTGGTCAGCAAACACATAATCAGCCCCAGCATCTTTCATCAGAGTGGCAGCAAAACTTTGCCCGCCAGGCACGTACCAGGTTCCCTGATAATCGGTGTTGGTGATGACAGTAACTTTTTCAATAACTGACTCAGCCAATGCTTTTACACTGTTGTAATCTGCAACAACCCGCTCAAACTCAGCCGCGGCCACGTCTTCCTGGTCGTAAAACGCTGCGATGAACTTGCCCCATTCCGCACGACCAAGCGGGGACTCTTCCAAATAATCTGCGTTAATTACCACCGGCAGATTGGCTTCGAGCATTTTTGGGTGCGAGTCATAAATCGATCCATAGGCATTGGTCATGACAACATCTGGGTTCAAAGAGATCAATTTCTCAATGTCAGCCGATGCGCCACTACCAACGATGGCAATGTCACCAGCGTCTGCACGGGTTAATACATCTGAATTGAATGCATAAGTCGGGTCATCAATGGCTACAACGGAATCAAGTTTGCCAATCCATTCCAGGAAAGGATAGTAAGTAGTCGACATTGCAACAAAACTTTCAATCGGGGTTTCAATGACCATGGCATTCAATTCAGCAGGAGGTTCTGCCGCTCCCCTCGGGATGAGTACATAGCGAAAGGCTTGCTCCGCGCCTGCCCAAGGCTGTGCCACCGTCAGCAATTTATAGCCATCACCATATTCAATCGTGAAGTTTCGGGCATATTCCACGGTCACAGGAGCCGACTTGAACGAGATTGATTCAGGGGCTTTGGGGTCAGAGGTCACCTCGGATTCGGTGGGTTGTGCAGTAGGTTCAACATTAGTGGATTCGCTCGGTACGGCTTGAGTCGGTGGCGTCATCACCGGTTGACAAGCGGAAACCAATAGCACAAAAACCAAACCCAAAATTACTATCAATTTTTTCATAATCACCTCTTTAAATGATTAACCCGCGCTCGGCTCAGCACGGGTCAGTTGGTAACCAAGAACTAATCCGACCCTCCTAAGCCGGGAGGGTAATGGACTTTTGCGCTTTAGAGGCAGGCTTCCTGACTTGTCTTGCGACCTACAGTTGCGGTACAGTGCTGGACTTTGACCAGCTTCCACCTTTATTCCCTGGCTTCCGTGCATCGGGGAACCTCAGCGCAATTTTGAATGTACTGTTTTAAAGGATAGTCGCTGACCCCCAAACCGTCAAGGGGTTTGTGGAGGGATTGTAGAATCTATAACATCTTGAGGTGAAGGTAATGTTTCAATCCAGTCTATCATCTTTTCATGGATTCTTTCAATGTCACCCTTCAGGGTCATACGGGTTTTAAAACCACCTAACTTAGCTAAGTACGTTGCTACTCTGTGGTTTGATGCGTATTTTGGTAGACCACTTGCGATGATTGCTAACGGATCTTTGATAAGCGAAAGAAATGACTTACGAGCTAATGCCCTCCAAACTACGCGTTTGCTTCGTACACCAGTCAGGTGGGATTTGTAGACTTCTCTATACAGGTCAAGATAGACTGCAGACGCGCCAAATCCCTGTCGCAGTCGTTTAAAGTAATTCCAACTCAGACGTGAACTTGGCATAAAATGTTGGAAACAGATATCATCCTGATAATGGATTTCCCAACCTCGTAACCTGTAAAGGATTTGATGTTCGGACTCTTCGCCTGCTAATAAGCCATTTTTCGAACGAGCTGGCATGATCGTATTAAATCCATTTTCAACTAAATCCAAGAATGCGGATTTTCTGGCGACACAACCTGCCCCATAAAATAAGCGGTAAGGGTCTTGGACGAGTCCATTTTGGTCGTATTGTCTTCCCACTCCGTAGTTTTGTTGGTAACGTTCAAACCAGGCCGGTGGATTGGATTCGTAAACAGGATAACCTCTGCCAGCAATTACAGCTGCTCTTGGGGTAGCATCCATATAATCAACAACCTTTTTCATCCAATCAGGATAAACCCAGTTGTCGTCGTCTACAGTCGCCACATACTCATAGCGAGCTTCCAGTAGCCCTGTGTACCGTGCAAATCCTACTCCCTGTTTGGATTCGTGCACGATTCGTAATGGGACTTCGCTATTCCATACTGTTTGTGCAATACTTAGGGTCTCGTCAGAAGAATTATTGTCAACTATGAGGAGCTCCCAATCTAAACTATCCACTTTAGAACAGCTGAGAAGATGTTCCAAAGTTGACTGGATGCGAGTGGCAGCGTTATATTCTGCAATTAGAACTGTCAAACCTCTTGGAAATATTCTCTTCAAAGCAAATTCCTTTCCATGAGTAATTCTAACTCCAAACAAACTCTGAAAATCCTTGGTATCAAGGATCAGATTTCCAGCTCATTTTTTGACCGAATTATAGTATCCTTGAAACATTATCATTTTATGAACTTCGATTATATGGAGGAAGCCATTCAATGAATAACAAGAAATCAATAAAAATTTGGTTTACTGATTTCTGGCATCCCGAGGATGAATATTCTATTCGTAACCTAAATCCAATTTATCGTTTACTCAACAAATATTGGGATGTAACCCTGACAACTAAACCTGATTTCTTGATCTACTCATCGTTTGGTTGTGAATATTTGAAACATGACTGCATGCGGATTTATTATACAGGCGAGAACATGCGCCCGAATTTCTCTTTCACGGATTATGCTTTCAGTTTTGATTATCCTACGAATGACAGAAACTACAGGCTGCCTTTTTACCGATTTCATCCTGATTACGAAAAAATAAAATTGCCGAGAGCTAAACCCATAGATTTTAATCTTAGAAGGTTTTGCTGTTTCCTGGTTTCAAATGAACGTGCCTCGGAACGAATTGAGATGTTTAATTTATTATCGCAATATAAAAAAGTGGATTCTGGTGGGAAAGTGCTCAATAACGTTGGCTACCGCGTACCTTCTGATCAGAAAGAGAAATTGGCTTGGATGCAAAACTATAAATTCTCAATTGTTTTTGAAAACTCCGAATACCCCGGCTATACGACGGAAAAACTATTTGACGGCCTCCAAGCAAATACGATACCCATTTATTGGGGGAATCCACTGGTAGTGAAAGATTTCAACACCCGAGCTTTTATAAACTGCCATGATTATTCCGACTTTCAAGCAGTGGTTGAGGAAGTCAAACGCATCGACGCCGATCCGAATTTACAATTATCCTATTTAAACGAACCGTATCTGCCAGGTGATCAGGAATCGGAAAATTGTCGAGAGGAAAATATTGTTCAAAGGTTCTCCACCATCTTTGAGAGCGACAAAATCTATGTGTCTCCATTTACCAAAAGAATGCAGATTATTCATTATCCAATAAAAATGGGAAAACGATATGCATTAAAGCTAATTCAGTCAGTCAAAAAACTACCTTGGCGGATTGGTGGCAAAATAAAGAAAGTGATTAAGCGTAGATTTAAATAAATTTACATAAATTCATGCCTGTCAAGATATTTATACTGTTTACCACCAAGATTATGCTGCAATTGAATTAATAGATAGAACCAAATTGGAACCTTATGAAAAAAGCAATGATCAGAGCCTTACCCGAGGCGGAATTAGCGCGCTTCCAGACCCTCCAACAGGGCAATGACTGCGCTTTGCATGCCATTTCTTCTGCCATTTATCTGTTAACTGAAAAGTATT
>JBASOE010000100.1:0-30670 GCA_049657925.1 Anaerolineaceae bacterium | reverse complement strand
ATCATTAATCGAACGTGAAAGCTGCATGAAAGCCAGTAAGGTTCTTGTTAAATTTCCTCGTAATATTGAATTGTTATCCTGCCCATCTGCCCCGCTTGCCTAAGTTAGCAGGCTGTGGGGAGGAAGTAGAGTTTCAGAATGACACGGGAACATGTTTGGAGGGCACACCCATTCGCATCACCCTTTGAAGGTTTATATTCTGAAAGCAGGAGTGCTGTGGGTGTTTGGCTACATTAGCCCTTTCCCGAGGAAGAGGGTTAGTTAGAGGCCGAAGTGTCGAACACCCGACGCAGTGCCTCGAGCGCGGTGAGGATTTCGTTGCGTTCGCCGAGCATGGAGAGGTTTTCACCGTCCACATATGAGCCGATCGACTCGGCGGTGTCCCCTTCAAAAGCCACCACGTTATTCAAAATCGAGGCGGCTTTGATCCCGCGCAGGCTGGCAATGGTGAACAGCGCGGCCGTTTCCATATCGGCGCCAAGCACACCTTGCCTGGACCAATAAGCGTCGATCTCGACCTCCTGGTCCGTGTAGAAACTGTCGTGGCTGCGGGCGATGCCAACGTGATAGGGGCAACCGAGTGTTTTGGCAGCTTCGATACAGGCGATCATCAGTTCCGCGTCGGGTACGGCGGGGAAGATGGCCTGGCTGTAGGTCTTGGATGCGCCGTCGTCTTTGACCGCGCCGTTGACGATGATGAGATCGCCCAACTTGACCTTGGGCTGCAACGCGCCGCAACTGCCGACGCGGATCATGGTTTTGACACCGATGTTGTGCAGCTCCTCCACGGCAATCCCGGCTGAAGCGCCGCCGATGCCAGTTGAAAGCGCCAACACGGGCATGCCTTTGTAGAGCCCACGCAGACTGCGGAACTCGCGGTTATAGGCCAGTTCGGTCACTTCGCTCAGAAAAGGCGCGATCCGGTTGAGGCGGGCTGGGTCGCCGGGTAACAAAGCGCATTGGGCATTGACGGTCTCATCGAGCTGGATGTGGGGTTGCAACATGGGTCCTCTTTTCTCTACGGTTGGTCTGCAAACAGTATAATGGGCACAACCACGAAAATCAATCAAAAAGGACCGCCCATGCGCATTCTCAACTTCGGTTCCCTCAATATAGACCACGTCTACCGGGTCGATAGCTTTGTGGAGCCTGGCGAAACCAAACACAGCAAAGCTTACATGGTTAACAGCGGCGGCAAAGGCTTGAATCAATCGATCGCAGCAGCCAAGGCTGGGAATGAAGTGTTCCACGCCGGGATGATTGGCCGGGATGGTGGTTTTCTGGTGGACAAACTGCATGAAGCAGGGGTTGATACTTCGCTGATGCAGCCCTCCAACGCGGTCAGCGGACACGCCATCATCCAGGTGACTGATTCGGGACAGAATTGCATCCTGCTGTATGGCGGCACCAATCAGATGCTCACTGAGGCCTATATAGACCAGACTCTGGACGCGTTTGGTAAAGAAGGGCTAGTGTTGCTGCAAAACGAGACCAATTTGGCGGGCGAAATCATCGAAAAAGCCTCCCAGAGGGGCCTGATGGTGGCGATGAATGCCGCGCCTTACTCTACTGGGGTGAATAAATATCCGATTAATAAGTTGGATTGGCTGATCGTCAATGAGGCCGAAGGGTCGGGGATCGCTGGGGCAGAGGCGGATGAGCATCTTCTGGCGCGTCTGGCAGAGAAGTATCCCCAAGTCGGTATTTTGTTGACGCTGGGCTCGAGCGGGGCGCAAGCTTACCAGGATGGACGCTTTTTCAGGATCAATAGCTGCAAAGTCAAGGCAGTCGACACCACCGCCGCTGGCGACACTTTCAGCGGGTATTTCCTGTACGGCGTGCTGCAAGGGTTGTCGATCAGCGAGAGCTTGCGCCTGGCGACTACAGCATCGGCAATTGCTGTGCAAAGGCCGGGAGCGGCGGATTCCATCCCAACTAAAGCTGAAGTAGACCAAGCCCTGAAAGATGGCGGATTAGGTAAACTTGAGGTTTGCGAATGGTAAAGGTTCTCTACATTGACTGCTGCATCCGGCGCGAGGTGTCGCGCACGCGCAAGTTGGCGGAAGCTTTTCTGGAGGGACTGCAGGCTCAGGGTGGCTATCAAATTGAGCGCTTGTGCCTGATGGACGAGCCGCTTGTACCGTTGAGCGAGGGATTCTTCGCCCAGCGCGAACGCCTGCTGGCTGATAATGACCACGACCATCCCCGCTTCCGCTATGCCCACCAATTCAGCTTGGCAGACCGGGTGGTTATCGCCGCGCCATTTTGGGATTTAGGCTTTCCGGCTTTGCTAAAGATTTACATCGAGAACATCTGTGTGGACGGTGTCACCTTTGGGACGGATGAGACTGGCACTTTTGGTTTGTGCCAGGCGAAACGGCTGCTCTTCCTCACCACCCGCGGTGGCGATTATTCAGAGTCACCGCTTGAGATGGGGGCTGCTTATCTGGAGGCTTTGTGTAACTTCTGGGGCATCCAGAGATTTGACGTAGTGGCAGCCAACAGCCTCGACCTGAACTTGGAACCGGTCGAAAAGATACTTAATCGTGCCATTCAGGAAGCCTTAAAGCTGGCTGTTGAGTTTTAGCAAAGTTGCTTCTATTAATAAGCAGAGGATTCGTTATCCGTACAAGGAGTAGATATGGGTAAGATATTGATCAGGGGCTGTGACGTTTTGACTTTTGACGGACAGACACCGCGGTTTCTTGCCGAGCACAATATCTTAATAGAAGGCAACCAGATTAAGGCGGTTCAAGCGACCAAGGTTGAAGCGACGATCGAGACTGAAGTGATCGACGCGGCGGGCATGTTGGCAGTGCCAGGCATGATCAATACCCATGCGCACGTACCGATGGTGCTCTTCCGCAACGCTGGCCCGGACCTGAACGCCAATGACTGGTTTAACAAGGTAATCTTTCCGCTTGAATCCAACCTGACGCCTGAGGACATCTATTGGGGGGCGATGTTAGGGCAAGCCGAGATGATCCAAAATGGCATCACTTGCGTGGCGGATCACTATTTTGAGATGGATCGGGTCGCACAAGCAGTGGAGCAAACCGGTATGCGTGCCAACTTGGCCTGGGCAGTGTTTGGGCACCAGGGCTACGAGCAATTGGAGAGAACGATCGGGTTCGTGGAACGCTGGCAGGGCAAGGCTGACGGAAGAATCACTACGTGGTTGGCTCCGCACTCGCCGTATTTATGCGACCCGGACTTTCTGAAACGCTGTGCGGTTGAAGCCCAGCGCTTGGGAGTAGGCAACCATATTCACGTCTCCGAAACTGCCGAACAGGTCAGCCTCTCTTTTGAGCGCTACGGCAAGTCGCCGGTTCAGCTGTTGGCGGACGTGGGACTTCTCGATCAGCCGGCCATCTTTGCGCATTGCCTGTATCCGTCGGAAGAAGATTTGGCGTTGATGGTTGGGCGGTCAGTGGGTATCGCCCAGGCGCCCAAGACGTATTTGGCGATGGCCATGGGTCTGGCGGACCTGCCCAAGTACCTTGAGAAGGGCATTGCGGTGGGTTTGGCGACCGATGGGGCGGTCAGCAGCAGCACGCTGGACCTGTTTGAACAAATGCGCCTGATTGCACTCACCCAAAAGAACAGGGCAATGGACGCGACGGTAATGTCAGTCGACACCATTTTGGATTTGGCTTTTCAAGGTGGTGCGAGGGTGTTGAGACAACCCAGGTTGGGAAATTTGAAGGCGGGCAACATGGCGGATGTGGTGATACTTCGGCAAGATCGTGCGGGAGTGCAACCGATGATCGATCAGGCGGCCAGCTTGGTCTATTCGCTCGATGCACGGGATGTGGACACAGTGATCTGCGACGGGCGGTTGCTCTACCATGGCGGAAGGCATCTGACATTGGATTTAGATGAGATTCTACGTGAGGTGCGTTCACGTTTACCGCGATTATTGACCAAGGACCTGGCCAGGAAGATTGCCGATTATCCAGCGTAGGTGTTATTACCAGGGCTGGTTTGGGTTCGCAAAACGAAAACATACACCCTTCCCCTCCGCGAAGATTCGTTGGGGAGGGCTAAAGGCAAAAATCAAATCAGTGAAATTTGGGTAATTTGTGCTTGGAAGGGCAACTTCCTTCTATTAATAGAACCTTTGGTATGATTAAGGCATGAATGAGCAAAGCCCATCCGGCAAGCAGATTCGCCTGACCGCGCTCAGTTCCTGCGCTGGCTGAGCGGCCAAGCTCTCCGCGGAGACGCTGGCACAGGTTCTGTCGCCACTCAAGCAGATTTTCATCCCAGAGGATTACCCTGACCTGCTGGTCGGTTTGTCGTCGGCCGATGACGCCGCGGTGTGGCGCCTGAGCGACCGGCAAGCCCTGGTGGTTACCACCGACTTCTTCACGCCCATCGTGGATGACCCCTATGATTTTGGCGCGATCGCTGCGGCTAACTCGATCTCGGATGTCTATGCCATGGGCGGCAAGCCGATCCTGGCGCTAAACATTGCCGCGCTACCGGATGATCTGCCCATCGACATGACTCAAGCCATCTTCAGGGGTGGGGCGGAGAAGGCTAAAGAAGCCGGAGTGGTGATCGCGGGCGGACATACTATTAAAGACAAAGAGCCCAAGTATGGTCTGGCGGTCATCGGACTGATTGATCAGCGGCGTATGCTCACCAAGGATGGGGCGAGGCCTGGGGACGCGCTGGTGCTCACCAAGCCGCTCGGTTTTGGGGTCACGGCCACAGCCTTTAAACGAGGGTTGACCACACAGGACGAGCTGGATGAGATGGTCGGCTGGATGAAAACGCTGAATGTCGCCGCCTCAAAGGTCGCGGTTAACAATCATCTCAAAGGCGGCACGGACGTCACCGGATACAGTCTGTTGGGTCACGCCAGCGAGATGACCGACGCCAGTGGAGTGGGCATGCGCTTTGAATTTGATAAAATTCCTCTAATCTCAGCTGCGTCGAAGTATGCCGAGCTTTACACCTTCCCGGGTGGAGCCAGCGACAACGCGCTATACTTTGGTCCGAAAGTGCGCTTTGCTGAGCGTCTGAATGATGGCCAGCGCATGCTGCTCTTTGACCCACAAACATCGGGCGGATTGCTGTTGGCTGTGCCTCCGCGCAAGCTTAAGCAATTTCTGAACCAAATGGAAGAAGCAGACGCCCCAGCCTGGGTGGTAGGGCGTGTGACCGCAGAGCCCGGCATCGAAGTCGCCTAACTCCTTGCTCAGTTTCCAATTTATCCCGACCATAAACTTTCTGTTGCTAACCTAATGTTAACATTCCTATAATCGCAGTTAAACCTATTGACAAAGAAAGGTGAAATCTTGTATACTCGTAACTGAGAGCGCTCCCAAATTTATGGATTTTGGGATGCTTTTCAGAAGCTAACCAATGAGTGATCTAAAACTTGAAGATATCGCAAAGCTTGCTGGGGTTTCCAGATCAACCGTGTCGCGGGTGGTTAATGCGAGTCCTAATGTAAGCCTTGCAGCCCGAAAAAGGGTGGAAAAGATCATTCAAAACACTGGTTACCATCCCAATGCAGCAGCCAGGTCACTGGCCTCACAGCGCACGCACATGATTGGGCTTGTCATCCCCAGAACGACCAGTGCTTTTTTTACCGATCCTTATTTTCCACAACTGACCCAGGGTGTTGCCTTTGCCTGCAACGATCACCACCTGACCCTGTCACTGTTCCTGGTGGGTAATCAGAACGACGAAGATGAAATTACCCCGCGTATTTCACGACGCGGCATGTTGGATGGCATTCTGATCCAATCGGGGACTTCGGATGACAGACTGTTAAAGCGCTTGCAATCGTCACAGGTACCGTGTCTGGTAATGGGTCGACCACTCGTTGATGAGGCCGTTAATTACATCGATGTGGATAACATCAGGGCAGCAAAGCAGGCTACGAAGCACTTAATAGGGCTGGGTTATCAACGGATAGGTATGATCACGGGGTCAAAAAACAGTTCCGCATCCATAGACAGATCTGAAGGTTTTAGACAAGCCATGCAAGAATCGGAGAGAGAGGTTGAAGCGGCGCTGATTTTTGAGGGAGATTTTTCTGAGAACAGCGGCTACATTGCCATGGAAAAATTATTACCCTCAAAGCCAGATGCTATATTTGCACAATCAGATATTATGGCGATTGGCGCAATGCGGGCTGTTCAGGAAGTCGGTTTGAAGGTACCGCAGGATATCGCTTTCGTTGGGTTTGACGACTTGCCGATCGCTTCCGTTTCGGCTATTAAGCTGACAACCATTCGCCAGCCCATCACTCATTTTGGTATCAAAGCAGTTGAACTGCTGATAGATATTATAGAAAAAGGTGCTAAACCAGCCAAACGATTAATTCTCGACACTGAACTGGTGATTCGAGAGTCGTGCGGCGCAAAATTAAGGGATCCGCTCTCGCCTCAGGTCACTGAAAATGCAGAGAGCGCTCTCAAAATGACGGCAGGATAAACAGGAGGTGTTACTGATCATTAACTTACTTTTGGTGTTGAGACTAACAAAAAACATATAGGAGAAAAGGAAAGAAAAATGAAACGTCTATTTGGATTTATGTCAATTGTAATTGTCTTGAGCATGCTGCTTGGCGCTTGTGCCACCCCAGCGGCTCCTGCCGAACCAGCAGCTCCTGCCGAACCAGCGGCTCCTGCCGAACCAGCGGCTCCAGCCGAACCGGCAGCTCCGGCAACTGAAAAAACTGTCCTGAATGTCTGGTCATTTACGAATGAGATCCTGACCATGGCAGTTGCCTTTGAGAAGACTCATCCTGACGTGGACGTGGTTTACACCATGATTCCCATGACCAACGGTGAGTATCAGACCAAATTATTGGCAACCCTCGGCACCGCTGATGTTCCCGATGTCGTCGCACTCGAAGCCGCTTTCGTAAAAAGCTATGTTGAGAGTGATTTCCTGGCCGACATTGGTGACCTCCAGAAATATGCCGACGAACTGAAAATGTACCCCTTTGTTTACGAAGTTGGTATGGCTGATGGTGTCCACAAGGCTTACGCTTATCAGGCTACTCCAGGCGCCCTCTTCTATCGCCGCAGCCTTGCCAAGGAGTATTTTGGCACCGATGACCCCGTAGCACTCCAGGAACTTATGGGTGACTTCGACAAATACATCGCGGCTGCTGAAGTAGTCAAGGAAAAATCCGGTGGCAACACCTATATGGTGGCTTCCAATGGTGATTTCCAGAACCTCTTCTTCGCCAATCGTGAACAACCATGGGTGGTTGATGGCAAATTGACTGTTGACCCACAGGTTGATAAGATGGTTGAAACCGTCAAGATCTTCCGCGACAATGGTTACGAAGCCCGCGCGACTCAATGGCAGGAAGGCTGGTTCGCCGGCATGAATGACACCCTGAAAGATGCCGCTGGCAATGCCAAGAAAGTCTTCAGCTACTTCCTCCCGACCTGGGGTCTGCCTTATGTTTTGTATCCCAACTCCACCTCCTCCGACGGCACCAGCACCACCAAGGGTGACTGGGGTGTTATCGAAGGACCTCTGCCCTATCAGTGGGGCGGCACATGGTTGGGCGTCATGAACGACACCACCAAGATGGATCTGGCCAAAGAATTTGTGCGCTTCTGCACCCTCGATGAGGAAAATCTGACCAACTGGGCGACGGGTGTGTACACCAATGAATACCTCAAAGCCATCGATCCCACCATTCCTGAAGATCAATATCAGGCCGCTGGTGACTTTGTTGGCAGCCAGGTTGTTGTAGAGAAGATTACCGCCTCCTTTGATGACTCAGAGATGAGCACGTTCCTGGGTGGCCAGAACTCCTATGGTGGCTTTGCTGCTGCCGCGCCGAGTGTCAATGCACGCTTGATGCAGGGCTCTGATGACGCGATCCAACGCGCACTCAATGATCCATTGAACTCATACCTTGAAGGTACGATCGAATTGGATGAAATGTGGACGCTTTGGAAAGATGCTGTTCGTAACGAATTCCCAGAATTGATTATTGAGTAAACTGGAAATTTGTTGAAAAATACAGATGAGTCAGTACAATTAGTGTACTGACTCATCTTCTAAAGAGAGACAACTTATAAGGGAGCGCCAATGTTCAAGAAACTCAGATATCAGCAGTATGGTTACCTTTTTGTTGCCCCGTTCATTATTGGATTTCTAATTTTTGGTCTGTATCCAGTTCTAAATACCATCTTCCTGAGCTTTACAGATCGAACCCTCATGTCGCGAACCTACAACTTTGTTGGGCTGAAGAATTTCCAGCTTTTGTTTGCTGACAAGACCTTTTTGACGGCCGTAACAAACACCTGGGAATTATGGTTGATGAACTTTATCCCTCAAATGGGCATCGCTTTTTTGCTTTCAATCTGGTTCACCAACTTACGGCTTAAAATCAAAGGTGTTGGCATCTGGCGCATGATATTTTATATGCCCAACCTGATGATGGCCTCTGCAGTAGCGGCCTTATTCTATTCCTTATTTTCGTTTTATGGTCCAGTTAACCAATTCTTGGTGCGAGCCAACATTTTAACCGAAGCGGTCGATTTTATCCGTAAACCAGAAGTCATGCGTGGTTTGGTCGTATTTATTCAATGGTGGATGTGGTTTGGTCAAACGACCATTCTCTTGATGGCTGCCATGACTGCGATTTCGGTGTCCTTATATGAAGCAGCTTTGGTCGATGGCGCCGGGACTTTCCAAATGTTTAGACATATTACCTTGCCTCTGATCAAACCGGTTTTAATCTTTGTCTTGGTTACATCGCTTGTGGGGGGTATGCAGATGTTCGATATCCCATATCTGCTAACGGATGGCAGAGGAAGCCCGGGCAACTCGATCCTCACCAACACTATCAATATGTATATGAAATTTCACAGCAGTAAAGGTCATATAGGCGCTGCCTCCGCGGTCGGTCTGGTGGTGTTCCTGATGACGAGCGTTGTCGCGCTGCTGATATTCTTCTTGTTACGCGATAAACAAGAAAAGCCTGAGAAATCCGAACGTTAGGAGGTATGAAGATGAAACTAAGCAACCGCAATCTGCTCAACATCCAACGTTTCTTTGTCTATCTGTTCCTGGTGATCCTTGTCGTGATAACCCTCATTCCAGTTTGGTTATTGATCGTCAATGCCACGCGTTCAACCGTTGAGATCCAGCAGGGAATCAGCTTGCTCCCAAGCAAATATTTGATCAGCAATTACAAGATCCTACTGAGTAAAGGTCTTGATCTGCCTCGAGGATTTTTGAATAGTCTGACGATCGCAGTTCTAACCACGGTGATTACCGTCTACTTCTCCATGTTGACCGCGTATGGACTGGTCGGTTACAACTTCAAAGGCAAGAAGGTGCTTTACAACTTGATCCTCGTGCTTGTAATGATCCCGATGCAACTCTCGATCATCGGTTTCTATCAATGGATGTCGAAATTGGGATTAACCGACTCTTACGCCTCACTCATTCTACCCAGCATTGCTTCAGCCGGATCGGTATTTTTTGCCAAACAATATCTTGAATCGATCATGTTGACTGATCTCATTGATGCCGGCAGAATCGACGGAGCCAGCGAAATTGGGATTTTTCACCATATCATGCTTCCGATCGCAGTACCTGGTATGTTTACAATGGGCATCTTTGCATTCGTCGCATCCTGGAACAACTTCTTTAATGCCTTCATCCTGATCACCTCTCGAGACAAATACACCTTGCCCATGTTGGTTCAGACTCTTCGGGGGGATGTGTATCGGCATGAATATGGTGCCATTTACCTTGGTTTGGCTGCTTCTGTGATTCCAATCATTATCATTTACTTCTTGTTCTCAAAATACATTGTGAATGGTATTTCGATGGGTGCTGTAAAGGAATGAGGCTGGGCAAACAGCGCCTTTACACTTTGTTGTTAGGATGTCCTGAGCTTGATCGAGCTTGGTATTCGCTTGGTCGGAGCAATCTTTCCTTTATTAAATACTGATTCTTGGCGGAGGAATTCCCATGCGTTTTGGTTTTTTTGATGATGAATTTAGAGAATATGTCATCACACGTCCTGACACTCCTTTACCCTGGATCAATTATTTGGGCACGGATGCATTTTTTGGGCTCATTTCAAATACAGCCGGTGGGTATTCCTTCTATAAGGATGCACGCCTGAGGCGTTTGACGCGCTATCGTTACAACAACAGCCCCCTGGATATGGGCGGTCGCTATCTCTACCTGCGAGATGCGGACGATGGCGAGTATTGGTCCCCGAGCTGGATGCCCACGCAGACCAACTTGGATAGCTATGAGTGTCGTCATGGCATGGGCTATACCAGCATCAGATCAACCAGGAAGGGGATTGCTGCCAACACGCGTTACTTTGTTCCTTTGAACTCCTCCCTGGAGATCTGGGATGTCACCCTCACCAATGAAAGAGCTGACGAAGCCAACATCGACCTCTTTTCCGCGGTCGAATTCGCCCTTTGGGATGCCTGGGACGATTCCACCAACTTCCAGCGCAACTTCAACACCGGCGAGGTGGAGGTGCCCGATCTGAAAGGTGATGTTGATGAGCGACCTGCTCTGCGGAGCACGCTCTTTCACAAGACC
Organism: Anaerolineaceae bacterium; assembly: GCA_049657925.1. Classification (GTDB taxonomy): domain Bacteria; phylum Chloroflexota; class Anaerolineae; order Anaerolineales; family Anaerolineaceae; genus Mesolinea. The sequence goes on along the minus strand of JBASOE010000100.1, from coordinate 20,104 downwards.
GAATATCGAGAGCGGCGCAACCACTTTGCCTACTTTGCCTGTTCGGAACCTCTGAGCGGTTTTGACACCCAACGGGAGGCTTTTCTTGGACCTTATCGAGGTTGGGATCGCCCCATGGTGGTCCAAAAGGGACAGTCGACCGATTCTGTGGCGCATGGCTGGCAGCCCATCGGCTCGCACCATCTCACGTTTAAACTGAAAGCGGGGGAATCCAAACGGATCATCTTCCTGCTTGGGTATCACGAAAACCCAACCGACCAAAAATTTGAACCGGCGAACTCAAACACCATCAATAAGGCTGGCGTTCTGCCGATCATCGGGGATTATCTTGAGCCTGCCCGGGTGGACGCAGCTTTCCAGGAACTCAGAAATTATTGGAAAGAACTGCTTGATAAATTCAGCGTGCAGACCCCTGACATCGACACCAACCGCATGGTCAATATCTGGAACGCTTACCAGTGCATGATCACTTTCAACATGAGCCGTTCCGCCAGCTACTTTGAGAGCGGGATTGGGCGCGGCATGGGGTTCCGCGATTCCACGCAGGACTTGCTTGGATTTGTACACATCATCCCTGAGAGAGCCAGGGAACGGTTGCTTGACCTGGCGGCAACCCAGCTGGTCAATGGTGGCGCTTTTCATCAATATCAACCACTCACCAAACGCGGCAACAACGATGTGGGGTCTGGCTTTAATGACGATCCGCATTGGCTGGTTTTGGCAACAGCGGCCTATGTCAAAGAGACCGGTGATCTTTCGATCCTCGATGAGCTTGTACCCTACGAGAATCAACCTGGCACGGAAATGGCGCTTTTTGAGCACCTCCAGCGCGCTGTTCAGTACACCCTGAATAATATGGGTCCTCACCAACTGCCGCTGATCGGTCGGGCAGACTGGAATGACTGTCTGAACCTGAATTGCTTCTCTGACACACCAGGTCAATCCTTCCAGACGACCACCAATCAGGATGGAAAAGTGGCAGAGAGCGTCATGATCGCTGGCTTGTTCATTCTGTCATGCCAGGAAATGGCTCAGCTCTCACCACTTTACGCTTCAATGGCGGTTGACAAGGCTTTTGACCTTCACCCGGCCGCGTTTTATACCGATCAGGCTGCGCTGATGGAGAAAGCTGTGTGGGAGGCTGGTTGGGATGGGGCATGGTTCAGACGCGCGTATGACGCGTATGGTGAACCGCTCGGCTCTTCTATTAATAAGGAAGGGAAGATCTTTATTGAACCGCAGGGGATGTGTATCATGGCTGGGCTGGGGATTGAAGACGGAAAAGCCCGCCAGGCGCTTGATGCGGTTGAGAAATATTTAGCCACTCCACACGGGCTTGTGCTGCTGAACCCTGCCTTTACACGTTATTACCTTCATTTGGGTGAAATTTCATCCTACCCGCCTGGGTACAAAGAAAATGCGGGCATCTTCTGTCACGCCAACCCCTGGATCATGGTCGCGGAAACGGCGATTGGTCGGGGAGACAAGGCATTTGATTACTACAAGCGCATCAACCCATCCGCACGGGAAGCGATCAGCGAAATCCACCGGTGTGAGCCTTATGTTTATGCCCAGATGATCGCCGGCAAGGATGCCCCGACGCATGGAGAAGCCAAAAACTCATGGCTGACCGGCACAGCCAGTTGGAATTACGTGGCGATCACTCAGCACATTCTTGGGATAAAACCTACGCATGAGGGCTTGTCTGTTCACCCGGTTATCCCTGAAGCCTGGCAAGGATTTAAGGCAAAACGCATCTTCAGGGGGGTATGCTACAACATCAAAGTTGAACGTCGAGGACCCGGTAATGCGGCTCAGATGACGGTAGATGGCCAACCCATCGATGGTTGTGTTGTTCCACTTCCGGCAAAGGACGCCGGCGAAGTCAACGTGCTGGTTGAGCTGGGATAAAGGCAATTTCAGGGTCAAAAGGTAGCTACCTTGAAACGGAAAGCTTTCTGAAAATAATGTAATGTTAACGATTTCATAATCGTGGTTAATGCTATTGACAAACGGGATTTGAATCTACTATAATCTATTCATGAGAGCGCTCCCACATGGAAGCGTTCCCATGAGGAGAGAACCCCACAATGCCCCTCACCTTAGAGGATATCGCCAAATTGAGTGGTTTTTCGCGGTCTACCGTTTCACGGGTTTTGAATCACGACTCAAGAGTCAACCCGGAAACACGGGAAATAATCCAAAAAGTTATCGACGAACTTAATTTTTTTCCTAATTTGGCCGCGCGAGGCCTTGCTTCGGGACACACCAACGTGCTGGGGGTGATCATTCCAGCAGGCGTGCCATCGCTGTTTAATGATCCTTATTTTCCGGTTCTGCTGCAGGGTGTTTCAGCTGCTTGTAACAAGATGGATTATTCTGTCATGCTTTCGATTTCAGACATTCAGTACGAGAAGCGTCTGTTAGGGCGGTTGATACACAACCGATTGGTCGACGGGGTTATTGTTGCATCCACGCTGATTGGGGACCCGATGGTGAGCGCACTGACGAACAGTGACTTGCCTTTTGTGATTGTCGGCCGCCAACCCAACCTGACGGCTAATGATGTCGATGTAGACAACCGTCAAGCTGCCAGGCTGGCCACGGATTACTTGATTGGTCAAGGTTACACACGCATTGCCCACATCACTGGTCCCCTTAATCAAAAGGCTGGCAAGGACCGCCTTGATGGCTATAAGGATGGATTAATCAGTGGCGGTTTCAAGGTGGACCCCAAATTGATTGTCACAGGGAATTTCACCGAGCATGGGGGTTATTTGGGAATGCGAAAACTACTGATGAGCAAGCCTGATGCGGTTTTTGCAGCCAGCGACTTGACCGCCATGGGGGCATTGCGCTGCCTAAACGAAGCAAGCCTGAGGGTCCCGGAAGATGTTGCTCTGGTGGGTTTTGATGATATTCCTGTCGCCAGCAGAATCACTCCTTCATTGACAACCATCCGCCAGCCAATTCACGATATGGGCAAGATGGCAGCTGAGGCATTGATTGACATCATTGAAAACGGTTCAAAAGAACTGCGCCACATTACTCTATCCACTGAACTGATAATTCGCGGCTCCACGGGGGCGCCGAAACTGAGAGTCGAGCAAACTTACGAAAGTCTATCCATTAGATAGTGAAGGAGGAGAAAAGTATTGTTCAGAAAATTAACCGTTGAGTGCAAAATCAATCTTACAAGAGAATAAAGGAGAAATGTCATGAAAAAAATACCGGTTTTACTGTCTGTTGTGATCGTGCTCAGCATGATCCTTGGGGCTTGCGTCACCGCGACACCAGTCCCAACTACCGCTCCAACCGAAGCACCGACTGAAGCACCGACCGAAGCGCCGACTGAAGCCCCAACCGAAGCCCCGACCGAAGTGCCAACCGAAGCCCCGACCGAAGCCCCTGTGGTAGAAGTCAAAGCTGGCGACACGGTTCTGCCCCGCAATGAGACCCTGTATTTTAATGGTCAACAGTGGAGCCCGGTTGTTGGCTGGAACCCTTATGGTTCGAGCAACAACAACGCCATGGCGTTGGCCGCCCAGGATAATGCCCGTGTGATTATGTTCGAGACCCCCTATATCTACAACATGCTGGATGGCAAGCAATATCCATTGCTCGCTGATGGCGATTATGTTTGGAACGAAGCTGGAACTGAGATCACATTCAAGATCAACGCAGCCGCCAAATGGAACGATGGCACTCCTGTAACCGCTGATGATGTGGCCTACACCTGGGCATCACATATCAAGTACAACACCGGTGCTGGCGCAGCCAATAAGGATTATATCGAGACCATTGAAGCTGTAGATCCCGCCACCGTAGTCGTGAAAGCAAAACTTGGTGAAGATGGCAAACCCGTCAACCCCATGATTGTTAAGGCCTATCTGAGCAGCAACTATGTTATTCAGAAGGCATGGACTGAGACCCTTGAAGCCCGCATCGGTACTGAGACCGACAAATTCCTCACCGATCCGGGTGAAGATGTGGCTTTCTCTGGTCCTTATGGCAAATTCTTCTCTGATGATAGCAAGGTTGTCTATATTCGCAACGACAACTATTGGGGACAGGACGCCTCTATGTGGGGAAAACTGCCCGTACCCAAGTATCTTGCCCACATCATCTACAAGGACAATGCCGCTGGCACTACCGCTCTCCAGGCTGGTGAAGTGGATGTTTCGCAGCAATTTAACTCCAACGTCCAGGACTTCTGGCTGAAGGACAACCTACCCATCTCAACCTACCTGCCCGAGCCACCCTATGGTATTGGCGCAAGCCTGCCGACCGCTTTCTTTAACCTGGCTGTACCCGGCCTGGATCAGGTTGCGGTGCGCAAGGCGATTGCCATGGCTGTTGATTATGACACCATCATCGCCAACGCCATGACCAATCAATCCGCTACATTTACCCAGGTTCCACGTTCTTTGATGAACCCAACCCCAGGTGAGCAAGCTTTATATGATCAAACAGCTGTTGCAGACCTGCAGTGGGCTGGAAATGACATCGAAGGCGCCAACGCACTTTTGGACGCGGCTGGCATCGTTGATACCAACGGTGATGGCAACCGTGAATACGACGGCAAGGAATTAGCCTTCCAGGCACTCTGCCCGAATGGCTGGTCTGACTGGCAAGCCGCCATGGAAGTCGTGGCAGCCGCTGGTGCCAAGATTGGCATCAACATCACCACCAACTTCCCCGAATGGGGTGTTTACCAGACTGTGGTAACCAACTGGCCGCTACAGGAAGGCTATGACATCTTCATGATGTGGTCTGATGGCGCTGGCCCCACCCAACCATGGAGCCGTGTGCATCACCTGTTGAATGGCATGTTCGCCCAAACTACCAACAACTGGAATGGCAACTGGGGTGGATACAAGAATGAAGCCGTAGACGCGCTGATCAATAAGCTGCCGACCCTGACCGATGAAGCTGAAATCAAGACTACATACACTGAATTGGTCAAAACCTATCTGACGGATGTCCCATCCTTCACGCTGATGTATCGCCCGCAATCCTTCCACACGGTCAACGAGAGCGTTTGGACCAACTTCCCATATGATGGAGATGGCACCAATCCTCCAGTACCTCCACTGGACCTGACCGATGGCTATAGTATTGCCGGTCTGTACAATTTGACCCTGGTCAATCCATAAAGTAATTGGTATTACGGAGCCATGTTCTGCGCAAGCAGAACATGGCTCACCTCGTTAGGGGTGGGGAAAGGAGCCTGTTTTGAAAGGCTATTGGAAGTACTTCAGAAAGAAACTGCTGTGGCTGTTGGTCACGGTAATTTTCGCGTTTATGTTGAACTTTTTGCTTCCACGCCTGATGCCTGGCAACCCAGTAGCAGGAATCGTCTCGAGAATTGCTCAGGGCATGTCAACGTCGACGGGGGTTAAAGAAATTTACGATAACTACGCTGAACAGTTCGGCATCAATAAACCACTCTACGAACAATTTATAATTTACGTCCGCAATATTTTCAAAGGGGAATTCGGGGTGTCATTCACCCAGTATCCGCGGCCCGTCGTTGATATCATTCGCTCAGCGGTCACCTGGACGATTGCCCTGCAGCTCCCAGCGATTATTATTGGCTGGATTCTTGGGAATACCCTTGGGGCGGTGGCGGCTTATCGAAAAGGGCCGTTCGATAAAACGTTATTACCCATCAGTATCTTTATCAGCAACTTTCCGGCCTTTGGCATGGCGGTGATCCTGTTAGTGATCTTTGCCGTCAAACTCAAGTGGTTTCCAACTTCGGGGGGGTATGGTTTTGACATGATACCTACTCTCAGCTGGAGTTATATTTTGTCAGTCCTGCATCATTATGTGTTGCCATTTTTATCAATTGTGCTGATTACGATTGGTGGACAGGCGATTGGTATGCGCTCAATGGCGATTTATGAATTAAATGCCGATTACGTGAAATATTCCCGCTTCATGGGCATTAAGGACAATAAGATTGTCCAATATGTTTTTAGGAATGCCATGCTGCCGCAATTAACCGGACTGGCACTCTCTATTGGGACGATGGTGGGGGGGTCTATTGTCGCTGAGATTGTTTTTAGTTATCCTGGGTTAGGCACCGCGCTTCTTTCTGCCATTCAAGGACAGGATTACCCGCTGGTCTCAGCCATTACTTTGATTATTACGATCATGGTTCTGATTGTGAACTTCGTCGTTGAAATTATCTACGGCTTTATCGATCCTCGCATCCGTGCGACTCAGGCTGAATAAGGAGGTGCGCAGGTGAAAAACACCATTAAAGACATTTTCAAGGACGGCAAATTCAGGCTGGGGTTTGGGATCCTGGTTTTTCTGCTGTTGACCATCTTTCTCTATCCCCTGTTGTTCCCTTACCCACCTTTGGAAATCATTGGGCGGGGCACGTTTTTTCCGCCTGGGATTTACGTCAGCAATCTGGACAGCGTCAACGGTGCTCCGACTTATAGTTTGAACCTCAAGGATGCCAATGTCAAACGGCTGGCCTCTCAAGTGTCCAGTGAGGACCGAGTTGAGATGAAAACTTACCTGATGGCAATCGGCGTACCCGAGGAGGAGATTGACATTGAAGACTCCCAGGCGCTTCTGGCGCTATGGCGGGAGAAGTATGACCCCGAGGTGAGGGTTAAGGGCATGATTAATGCCAAAGTGCAATACTACCGCCGACTCAACACCAAACTGGAAAGCCTGCTCCACTCAGAAGGTCTCATACTTGCCAATGAAACAAACGGCACACTGGAAAAGGTCGGACAGGTGATGCCCTCTGATTATGTGAACATCGGGGAATTGTCGAATGTACGGGTTTTGCCACTGGGCACTGATAATTTTGGTCGAGACGTGTTGAGTGAATTAGTTAAAGCCACCGAAGTTTCGCTGCAGATTGGCTTGGTGGCTGGCACAATCGCCACGATAGTCGGCTTGATATTAGGCTTGGTATCGGGTTATGTGGGTGGTTGGGTGGATGACGTGATCATGTTTTTCACCAACCTGCTGGTGGTGATTCCCAGCCTGGTCATATTGATTTTGGTTTCCTATAGCATCAGCCAGAGCTCACGAGGGCCGACAACCATTGCCATAGTCATTGGTCTGACTTCGTGGGTTTGGACAACCAAAGCAGTGCGTTCGCAGGTAATTTCGTTGCGCAATCGCGACCATGTCAACTTGTCAAAACTGTCTGGCCACTCTACGGCTTCAATTATCTTGCACGACATCCTGCCGTACATTGCCTCATACGTGGTTATGGCATTTATCCTGCAAATTTCTTCAGCGATCCTTGCCGAAGCCAGCCTTTCAATCCTGGGATTAGGCCCTAAAACCACGGAGGTACCCACCTTAGGCTTGATGATGAACTGGGCAATGATTTATCAGGCGCACATTCTTGGCAAGTGGTGGGCTTACTTCCCCGTGATTGTGGTTATCGCCCTGATCACCTTCTCGATGAACCTGATTAATACCAGTCTTGATCAGATATTCAACCCGCAACTAAGGCAATAGGTGAGATATGGGAAAAGTCATTCTGAAGGTCGACAATCTGAAAACGAAATATATTACACGCTACAACGAGGATATTTACGCTGTTAACGGTGTCTCACTGGAAGTGGAAGAGGGCAAGTCGCTGGGCATCGCTGGAGAATCGGGTTGCGGCAAGTCCACTTTGGCGTTGAGCCTGATGGGGTACTATTTTGCCCCGTTGCACTACATCAGCGGCGACATTATCGTTGACGGGAAAAACATTTCCAATCTCGACGCAGATGTGGTGCGCCGATCGGTGTTGGGGCGGGAGATTGCTTACATTCCCCAGTCTGCCATGAACGCGCTCAACCCGACCCGTAAGATCATCAATTTTATTGAAGATGTCGTCTTGGCGCATGACCCAAAAACAAATAAAAAGGAGATCCGTCAACTTGCTGAGAGCCGTTTTGAGTTGCTGGGTTTGCCGAAGACGGTGCTGGATCGCTACCCGGTAGAGCTGTCCGGGGGTATGAAGCAGCGTACAGTCATTGCTGTCTCGGTGTTCCTCTCACCAAAAATCCTGATTGCTGACGAGCCATCATCCGCGTTGGATGTTTCCAGCCAGAAGATGGTCATCAAGATGTTGCTGGACCTGATGGATAGAGAGTTGATAAAGGCTATGATCTTCATTACACACGAACTGCCGCTGCTTTATAACGTCACCGACGATATTATGGTGATGTACGCAGGACAGATTGTCGAAAAGGCGACTGCCAAACAGGCGGTGTTTGACCCGCTACACCCGTATTCCAAGGGTCTGATGGGTTCGATTATCGTGCCCGAGAGCGGTGTGCGCAATGCCAAACTAACCGCCATTCCGGGCGTGCCGCCGAATCTGAAAAACCCACCCCAAGGCTGCCAGTTTGCTGAACGTTGTAAATACGTCGTGCCGGAATGCAAGATGCACGATATCGAAATGCGTCCTGCAAACGGTGAACGGGCTTACCGATGTATTTTTGGAGAGGATGTGTTAAGAAAGGCGTTTAGCAATGACTGAACCAACCAGTGAATCCTGTCTTAGCGGTACCAACCTGACTAAAATTTACTCCTTCGGTAAGATGCACACGGTGGCGGTGGACAACATCAACTTTTGCTTTGATGCCGGAGAGGTGGTCTCGATCGTGGGTGAATCCGGCAGCGGCAAAACCACGCTGGCCAAGATGCTGTTGGGATTGACCAGCGTTACCTCGGGAGAGATTCACTTCCGCGGCAAACTGCTGGATATAAGCACTCCCCGCAAGCGCAAGGAATACTGGAAGTCGATTCAAGCCATCTTTCAGGATCCCTATTCTTCCTACAATATTTTCAACAAGATCGATGAAGTGTTGATGGATTGCATCCACCTGCGCGGCGGCAAAAAGCTGCCCAAAGCCGAAAAAATCGCCATGATGGAAGAGGCTTGCAGCTTTGTGAACCTCAAGTTCTCTGAGCTGACCAACAAATATCCCTTTGAGCTTTCGGGTGGGCAAATGCAGCGCTTGATGATCGCGAGGGTGTTTTTACTGAAGCCGCAAATCCTGCTGGCGGATGAACCAACCTCGATGATCGACGCCAGCAGTCGGGCGACCATCCTGGAGATGCTGCTGAAGCTGCGTGATGAAACTAATATGACGCTGATATTCATCACCCACGACATCGGCCTTGCTTATTACATTTCAGACCAGGTTTATATCATGGAGCATGGCAAGATTGTTGAATTCGGCGACGCAGATGAGGTCATCCTCCATCCCAAGGAAGCCTATACCAAGCGCTTAATCAACGACGTACCCAAGATCTATGAACCCTGGGATCTCTCCACAGTCGAATATCATGTCTGATTTTGGAGAAGCCGATGACAAGGCGGGCTTGTGGCCAGGGCTTACCAATCGACTCTTGGGGTACGCTGCGGAGCAGAAGCTGTTGATTCTGAACGCAGACGATTTTGGCATGTGCCACGACGTTAACATGGGCATCATTAAGGTGCTTGAGGCTGGAATCGTAGGTTCGACCAGCCTGATGGTATGCTGCCCATGGGCGAATGAAGCTGTTGAATACCTGCGGCAGCACCCGGACACCCATTTTGGGGTGCATCTCACAGCGGTTGGCGATTCAGAGAACTATAAAATTGGTCCGTGCCTGCCCATCGACCAGGTGCCGGATTTAGTGGATTCTCAAGGGCACTTCTGGGGTTTTGATGCCTTTCATGATGAACACAGACCCCAGGCCTTGGAGCAGATGGAGCGGGAATTTCGGCGGCAAATCGAACTGGTCTACCAATTGGGCTTGCAGCCCGACCACCTGGATTGGCACTCCATCCGCCTGAACAGGAAACCGGGTGCTTTTGAGATGATGCTGGCTCTGGCGCGCGAGTTCAAGCTGCCGCTGCGCGTCTTTGGGGCTGAAAACATCCGCAAAATACAGACGATGGGGCTGCCGTGCAATAATTACGATCTGCTGGACAGCTACCTGATCGAGCCTTCTGGGCAGGCAAGCCGTTACAAAGAGTTGGCGATTGATCTAAAACCAGGCCTGAACGAGTGGGCAGTTCACCCTGGGCTGGCGAACCCGGAACTGGTGGCAATCGACCCCGGCGCACGCGATATACGACAGCGCGACACCGATTTCTGGACTTCCACTGAAGCCCGCCAAACCCTCGAAGCACGGGGGGTGGTGGTGATCGATTACAGCGCTTTACAACCATTCTGGAAATTCCAAGAGGTATGATGATTCTTCAAGATTTAAACGGAACATGGCAATTCAGGCAGGCTGGCAGCACCATTTGGTTACCCGCAACGGTACCTGGTGGGGTACACACCGACCTGTTGAATCTGGGGGTGATCCCGGACCCCTTTGTTGGTGACAATGAAGCCAAGGTGCAGTGGGTGGCGGAGGCGGATTGGGAGTATAGGCTCGCTTTCATTCCTGAGGTTGATCTTTTGAAACAAGACCACATCGAATTGGTGTGTGATGGCTTGGATACACTGGCCGTGCTTAGTCTGAACGACGAGCCACTGGGCAACACTGAGAACATGTTCCGTCAGTACCGCTTTGACCTGAAACCCTTATTAAAGGAAGGGAACAACACGCTACTCGTTCAGTTTGCTTCGCCCGTGCGCTTCGCTGCAGAGCGGCAAGCTGAGGAACCGATGGTTGGGGTGCCCCAAGCGCTTGAAGGCGGACCACACTTACGCAAGGCACCCTGCCAATTTGGCTGGGATTGGGGTCCGCAGTTGCCGCCCATTGGCATCTGGAAGGACATTCGGCTGGAGGCATGGTCGGAAGTAAAACTGCTGGATGTACACCTGAGACAGATTCATAGCGGGGGAAACGTACGAATTTCAGCATTGGTAACAGCCGCTCAGGTCGTGGAAGGAGCCAGCGCAAATCTACAGGTGGACGCGCCGGATGGCAGTCAGAGCTTCACCGTGGTGAGACAACTGCAGGAAACAACAGAAGCGCTTGAGGTTGAGGTCGAAAACCCACAACTGTGGTGGCCAAATGGTTATGGCGCTCAACCTCTCTACCATGTAAGAGTGTGGTTGGAAAAAGAAGGCAAGGTGCTTGACCAACGCGACTACAAACTGGGCTTGCGCACGATCGAGCTGCTCCAGCAACCTGACGAATGGGGTGAATCCTTCACCTTTGCGGTCAATCATGTTAAGATTTTTGCCAAAGGTGCCAACTGGATCCCAACCGATAGCTTCCCGACACGCATTACACGCACGAAGCTTGAAAAGCTGTTGGGGGACGCAGTGAGCGTGCACCAAAATATGCTCAGGGTGTGGGGTGGGGGGTTCTATGAGTCCGAAGATTTCTATGATCTGTGCGACGAGATGGGTATTCTGATCTGGCAGGATTACATCTTCTCCTGCAGCATGTATCCGCTGGGAGTGCCGGAATTTCTTGAAAACGTGCGCGAAGAGGTGGTGCAGAACACCCGCCGCTTGCGCCACCGCACCAGCCTGGCATTATGGTGCGGCAACAACGAGATGGAAGAAGGCTGGGTGGATTGGCAGTGGGACAAGTCCAAATTTGGCTATCTCGAAGAAGCCTACGACCACTTCTTCCACCACCAGCTTAAGGAATGGTGTCAACAGGAAGACCCGGACCGCCCGTACTGGCCGAGTTCACCTTCTTCGGGCACACCTTTTGAGAATCCCAATGGGCAGGAACGCGGCGACGCGCATTACTGGCAGGTTTGGCATGGGCGTCAACCCTTCACCGCTTACCGCAAGCAATTCCCGCGCTTTATGAGCGAGTTTGGCTTCCAGTCGCTGCCGCCCATGCGCACGGTGCGCAGCTATGCCGAACAGCCAGACCTCAACATGACCTCTTATATCATGGAAAGGCATCAGAAGAACGCGCGCGGTAATGAGTTGATCGTCAGCCAAATGTTGGATCAATACCGACTTCCAAAAGATTTTGAAGCGCTGGATTACCTCAGTATGGTGCTGCAGGCTAATGGCATCCGCTATGGAGTGGAACATTGGCGACGGCACAACCAGCGCGTCTCTGGCACACTCTATTGGCAGTTGAATGACTGCTGGCCGGTGGCGTCGTGGTCGAGCCTGGATTATTTTGGTCGCTGGAAGGCGCTGCACTACGCCGCCCGACACTTCTACGCTCCAGTCATGCTCTCGATTGAGGATGAAGGACTGCAACAGGGAATTTTTATCACCAACGACACCTTGCAGCCGGTTGCAGGGTTGGTGAAAGTCAGGATCGAAACGCTGGCTGGTGAGGCCTTGCACAGTGCGGAATGTCCCTTTGCGGTCGGGGTACAAGCTGTCGCAAAAGTTTGTCAATTTAATTGCGGCGAGTTTGTCTCTGGTGACCTGCTGCGAGATTCGGTCTTCGTTGCCGAATTGTGGCAGACGGACCAGCTGATCAGCCGCAAAACCGCCTTCTTTGCACCAGTCAAGCACCTCGCGCTCAGTGATCCCAAGATTACTTCCAAGGTGGAGGTTGTGGATAGTGAGGTGCGTGTCTCGCTCTCTGGTGAGAAGCTGGCACTACAAGTGGAGTTGAGTTTCGAAGGCATGGACTACGTCTTTAGCGATAACTATTTCGACCTGCCAGCCAATACTTCTGTCATTGTAACTACCAAATCAGAAGACGGCGTCAGTGCGGATACACTCAACTCACTGCTGCACATTCGGACGATCTACGACTCTTTCGCACATTAATGGTTAAGGAGAAACCATGAAGCCATCCATTGAACAAATCATCAAAGACATGACTCTTGAAGAAAAAGCCGCTTTAACCATTGGCGCGGGTTTTTGGTCCACAACACCGATTGATCGGCTGGGTGTGCCAGAAGTCATTTGCACCGATGGGCCGCATGGGCTACGCCGCATGCCAGACCCTCACTCATCTGATGGTCACAGCCTGCCGGCAACCGCTTTCCCGACGGCCTCCTGCGCTGCCTCCACCTGGGATCTTGACTTGATCGAGAGAGAAGGGGAAGCGCTGGCGGAGGAGTGCAACGCCTTCGGCATTGACGTTTTACTGGGTCCTGGGGCGTGCATGAAGCGCTCGCCACTGTGCGGACGCAACTTTGAATATTTCTCTGAGGATCCTTTTTTAGCCGGTAAGCTGGCTGCTGCCTGGATCAAAGGCCTGCAGCGTAAGGGCGTCGGCGCTTCCCTCAAGCATTACGCGGTCAACAACCAGGAACATCACCGTATGTTCGTCGATGCCCAACTGGATGAGCGTACGTTGCGCGAAATCTACCTGGCCGCCTTTGAGATCGCTGTTAAAGAAGCGCAGCCATGGACGGTGATGTGCTCGTACAACCGCATTAATGGCTATTATGGTTCTGAACAACACAAGCTTCTCAGCGAAATTCTCAAGAACGAATGGGGCTTTGACGGTTTTGTCGTGTCTGACTGGGGCGCCGTGCATGACCGGGTGAAAGCGCTGAAGGCTGGCCTGGACCTGGAAATGCCAGGTGTGCAGCCCGAGCGTCTGCAGGAGATCATTGCGGCGGTAAAGGCGGGTGAGCTGGATGAGACGGTGTTAGACGAAGCGGTGAGGCGCATCCTGAGGATAGTTTTCAAATCCAAGGAAAAGCGCAAGAATAAATCTTACAACCATGTGGAGCATCACGCATTGGCGAGGGAAGTGGCTGCCGAAGGTATCGTGTTATTGAAGAACACGGGCATACTGCCCTTCAAAAGCGTCAAGTCGGTCGCGGTGATCGGTCGCACCGCGGTAAAGCCCTTCTTTGAGGGCGGCGGTAGCTCCAACGTCAAAGCCAGTGAAATCGACATCCCCATGGACGCTTTTGAAGAAGTCGCCCCAAGGGTTGCCTTTACCCAGGTGGATGGCTATCCGGAGGAACGTGAGGATAAGCCCGAGATGATTAAGGAAGCAGTCAAGATCGCCAAAGCGGCGGACGCTGCCCTACTGTTGCTGGCCTTGCCACAAAATGATGAATCTGAGGGTTACGATCGGGCTGACCTTGACCTGACCCAACACCAGGTCGCGCTGATCAAAGCAGTCACCAAGGCGCAGCCTAACACGGTGGTGGTGATCAATAGCGGCGCACCGATCGCCATGAGCGAGTGGATCGACCAGGTGCCAGCGGTGCTGCAGGGGTGGATGTTTGGGCAAGGTGGGGCCTCCCCGTTGGCGGATATCCTGTTTGGGCGGCTCTGCCCCAGCGGCAAGTTAGCGGAAACCTTCCCCCTGAAACTTGAAGACACCCCGGCCTACATCAATTGGCCGGGTGAACGCGGCGAGGTGCGCTATGGCGAGGGGCTGTTCATCGGCTATCGCTATTACGACGTCAAAAAGCTGCCGGTACAATTCCCCTTTGGGCATGGGTTGAGCTACACCACCTTCGCCTATGGTGAACCAAAGTTGAGCAAAGCGGCTATGAAAGCCGATGAAACCCTGACCATCAGTGTTGACATCACTAACACTGGCAAAATGGCTGGAAAGGAAGTGGTGCAGCTCTATGTTCGGCCTCTGCAGTCTAAGTTGGTACGCCCGGTCAAGGAGCTCAAAGGCTTTGCCAAGCTGCATTTGGAACCTGGCGAGACCAAGACCGCTGAAATCAAATTGAGCCGACGCGCCTTTGCATACTATCATCCCGATCACAAGGACTGGGTGGTAGATAGCGGCACGTTCGAACTGCAGATTGGTGCTTCATGCGAAGATATCCGCGCCAAGGTTGAAGTTGACGTCACCGAAACCAAGAAGTTGGCTTCACTTTTGAACCATGAATCAACCCTGAAAGAATGGTTCGCCGACCCCAAAGGCAGGCCGATCGTTGAGGCTTTCTGGGCTAAAGTGCAGGCTGCACAGCCAGTAAAAGAAGTCAAACCTTGTGAGGAACCTGAACCAATCTCCGCCTTTGTAGAATTAATGATGCCCGACATGCCTGTGCGCGACGCGCTGCAATTTGTGAATCCCTACCCCAACCGCACTGCCAGACAGGTGCTTGAGGATATGCTGGCCAAGGTGAAGAAGTAGTCTTTTGGGTTTCCGCGATAAGCATTTGAGAAGCGAATCCAGAGGAGTGCCCAGCGCGCTCCTCTTCTGTTTTAGGAAATTGGCAGGCGAACCTGCGCTTACACGAACCTGCGCTTAACAGAACCTGCGCTTAATACTTGACAATGACCCTGCTGGCTAATAAAATCCTTGCATTGTTGTTCAACGGAGGCAGTACATGAAGAAAATCAAAAACCAAAAAGCTATCCGTGCCAATCAGGCTGTTCGCTAAGACATTCATAGAATTTGTGTCCTAATCGATTAACCTGCTGAGGCAGTTCTATCCCCCCTGCATGGCAGGTTTTAAACACAGATTAGGATTATGAACAACACTATTCGCAAATTTATACAGTTCTACAAACCTTATCGCAGGGAGCTATTCTTAGTGCTTCTGGCCGCCTTGTTTGCGGCAATACTCAGCCTGATTGCCCCGCTGCTTGTGCGTCATATCACCAACGAGATTCTTGCCGGGCAGGTGGCCAACCCGCTGCGCGATCTTACCTTGATGGTATTGGCGCTCGTCTTCCTACGGGTGGTCATCGTCATTGCTGAATTTACGCAGGATGTCCCCGGGCATATCCTCGGTGCGAAAATGCAGCGGGATATGCGCGCGCAAATCTTTGACAAATTGCAGCATCAATCCTTTACCTTTTTCGACCACGAGCGTGTGGGCAATTTGATGTCGCACATCACCAACGACCTCTACGCGGTGGGTGAGCTGGCACATCACATGCCGGAAAATATTCTTGTTCAGGGTTTGCGTTTCATTGGCAGTTTTATCATCCTGGCAAACATAAACCTGCGCCTGACACTGACGGTTTTTGCCTTCATGCCGTTCATCCTTGGGCTGGCCTGGTGGGCGAATGGTGCTCTGGCTAGGAATTATGCGCTTAACAAGAAGCGGATGTCGGAAATCGACTCCCAAATCGAGGACAGCCTGGCGGGGGTCAAGGTGGTACAGGCCTTCAATAATTATCCACTCGAGAAGCGCAAGTTTGATAATGTGAACAATCAATATTTGGCCAGTCGGGCAGATATCTACCGTCACGGTGGTTTTATTTGGGCAGGGATGGAGTCAATTACCAGTTTTCTACTGTATGTGCTGCTATTTTTTGGTGGCCGTCAAATTCTGGGGGGTACGCTGCCCTTGGCTGAACTGATTACCTTTATCCTGTACCTTGAGTTCTTGGTCCAGCCGATCAATGTGATGAGCTATCAAATCGACCTCTACCAGGAGGGTATTACTGGATTTAATCGCTTCCTGGAGGTTATGGGCGCGGAGCCGGCGATCAAGGATCGCCCGGGTGCCAAGCCGTTTGTGTTTGAACGCGGAGAGATTCGCTTTGAGGATGTCAACTTTAACTACGGTGATTCGCAATCATCAGTGCTGGAAGGGCTCAACCTGACCATCCAACCCGGTGAGTTGGTCGCACTGGTTGGGCCATCGGGGGTGGGCAAGTCCACCTTCAGCGCCTTAATCCCGCGTTTTTATGACGTCAGCAGTGGTCGAATCTGCATTGATGGACAAGACCTGCGCGACGTGAGTCTTGATTCGCTGCGAGCTCAGATCGGTTTTGTGCAACAAGACACCTATCTTTTCTATGGCACTATACTGGAAAACATCCGCTATGGACGACTGGATGCCAGCGACGAAGAAGTTTACGAGGTGGCTCGCATGGCAGGCTTGCACGACTTTATCGTCTCCCTTCCAAGGGCGTATCTTTCAGAGGTGGGGGAACGCGGCGTGCGGCTCTCAGGCGGGCAGCGTCAAAGGGTAAGCCTGGCCAGGCTTTTCCTCAAGCAGCCCAAAATCATGATCCTGGATGAGGCCACCAGCTCGCTGGATAACGCCACGGAACACATCGTGCAGGCTTCGATTCGCAAGATTGCGCGCGGTCGCACCACCTTGATTATCGCCCACCGCCTCAGTACCATTGAGAATGCGGATCGCATCCTTGTGCTCGACAAGGGACGGGTCGTGGAAGAAGGCACCCATGAGGAGTTATTGAGCAAAGAGGGCATCTATTCCAACCTCTATCGTCTGCGCTACGCCAACGAGGAACTGTTCGAGAAATATTTCTTGCCAGGGGTGGATGTAGTATCTGAATGATCCAATGGAGGGCAGCAATGTCCTCCATTTTTCGCCTTGCTAAGGGTGTGTTTGCATGCGAAGCGGCAGGCAGGGCACAGTCTCCCCTCATGAGATGCCGTGCCAGTAAAAATATCCTACAAAATTAAGGGTCTGTGGAAGGTATAATCAAGGCATGAGAATAGCAGTGATCGGCGCAGGAGCGGGGGGCATTGTGGCTGCCTGGGCCGCTGCGCGTAGCCACAATCACGAAATTGTATTGTTTGAACGTAACGAAAGGATGGGGCGCAAGCTGCTGGTCACCGGCAGCGGGCGCTGTAACATCACCAACGCTGCGGTCAGCGCTGAGCGTTATGTCTGCACGGATCAAACCTGGTTGACTGAATTTCTGGAACAATTTGGGGTGGGGGAGCTCAAGCAGTTATTTTGGTCACTCGGTATCCCGCTAAAAAGCACCGATGATGGCTGGTATTATCCGTATTCTGAATCTGCCCAGGCAGTAGTGGGAATTCTCGAACAGCGTTTGCTCGATTCTGGTGTGGAATTGCGCGTAGCCACTACCGTTACCCATCTCAAGCTATCTGGGCAGGGGGGTGGGAGCTTTGAGGTCACCTGGCATGGCGTTGGGGGTTCGACCACGGAACAATTTGACCGCCTTGTTATGGCGTCTGGCGGCAAAGCATATCCCGAATTGGGCTCCAAGGGGGAGTTGTTCGGTAACCTGGAGCGAATGGGGCACACGGTGAACCCGCAAATTCCCGCACTCGGTCCCATCTACGTCAGATTGGGACCTTTCAAGCATTTGCAGGGCTTGCGTTTCGACGTCAGCGCGGCTGTGTATGAAGTCGAACAGTGTCTGGGTCGGACGCGCGGCAATGTGATCGTCACCGAGAAAGGCTTCAACGGTCCTGGTGTGATGGACCTGAGCCACCTGGTTGGCTTGTACGCCAACCACGACCTCAACCTGCACGTGCGTTTTGATTTTATCGACACCCCAGCCTTCCGCTCGCTCGCTGAACAACCTGGGCAAACGGTTCTGTCCCTGCTGGAAGCCTATCTACCTCCAAAAGCAGCTGAATGGCTGATTGAACATGCCTGGCTAAAGCCCGAAGATCTCTCATCTCCCGACAATCTCGAACGTCTCACCCATTCGGCTGAGTTGACCTTCCCGATTACCGGCGTGGGTGATTTTACCCGTTCGCAGGTGACCGTAGGGGGCGTGAATGTCAGCGAAGTCTCCCCGCACACTTGTGAATCACGAGTTGTGCCCGGGCTTTTCCTGGTGGGGGAGACGTTGGATGTGGCTGGTCCTTGCGGCGGCTTTAATTTGCATTTCGCATTTGGCAGTGGCTATCTTGCGGGCGCTCACCTGGCCCGTTCTAACAAGATCAACAAAGGAGAGTGAATGACCATACCATTTATTGAACCCTTCCGCATCAAAGTTGTGGAAAAAGTGCGTATGACCACACGCGAGGAGCGCGAGGCCGCGCTTAAGGCCGCGCATTACAACCTGTTCGCTGTCAAAGCCGAGGACGTGTTCATTGATTTATTGACAGACTCGGGTACTGGAGCGATGAGC
Organism: Anaerolineaceae bacterium; assembly: GCA_049657925.1. Taxonomy (GTDB): domain Bacteria; phylum Chloroflexota; class Anaerolineae; order Anaerolineales; family Anaerolineaceae; genus Mesolinea. The sequence goes on along the minus strand of JBASOE010000100.1, from coordinate 1,442 downwards.
GACGAGCAATGGGCCGGGATGATGCGCGGGGATGAGTCCTATGCCGGTGCCAAGTCTTACTTCCGCTTCGAAAAGGCAGTGCAGGAAATCATGGGCTTCCCTTACGTCCTGCCGACCCATCAGGGACGCGCAGCAGAGGGCATGCTCTTTCAGACGCTGGTGAAGGCCGGTCAGACGGTGCCGAACAACCGTCACTTTGATACCACCATGGGCAATTTGCAGGTACTCGGCGCCAATCCGGTGGATGTGCCCGTGCCTGAATCGGATGATACGGTCATCGACCTACCCTTTAAGGGCAATATGGACCTCGAAAAACTTGAAGCACTCATCCAGAAGATCGGAGTTGAAAACATCCCGCTCGGGATGCTAACCATCACCAACAACTCCGCAGCCGGGCAGCCGGTCTCAATGGAGAACATCCGCGGCACAGCGGAGATCTATCACCGTCATGGCATCCCCTTCTTCATTGACGCCTGCCGCTTCGGTGAAAACGCTTGGTTCATCAAGATCAGGGACCCGAAGTACAAGGATGTACCCGTGCGCGAGATCGTGCGCGAGATGTTCTCGTACGCCGATGGCTGCACCATGAGCGCAAAGAAAGATGGCATGGTTAACATCGGCGGTTTTATCGGTTTCCGTGACCCCGAGCTAAAGGAGCAAATCGGAGCCAACCTGATCGTGCACGAAGGTTTCTTGACCTATGGTGGGTTGGCTGGGCGTGACCTAGAGGCAATTGCGGTGGGTTTGAACGAGGTGGTCGAGGACGATTATCTCAATTATCGCGAGTCGCACACGCGTTACCTGGGTGAGGTGCTCAGCGCGGCTGGCATGCCGGTCTACAAACCCACCGGTGGGCACGCGGTGTATGTGGACGCAGGCAAAGCTTTCCCCAGCATCCCCAAGCAACAATTCCCCGGCGTGGCTTTGGCCAACGCGCTTTACTTGGCAGGGGGCATCCGCACGGTCGAGATCGGCAGCATGATGTTTGAGCACCTTGACCCGGTCACTGGTGAAGCGGTGCTGGCACCACTGGAATTGGTGCGCTTTGCCATCCCAAGGCGGGTGTACACGCGCAGCCACCTTGATTACATCGGCGAGGTTGCCGCGGAGTGCATGCAGCACCCCGAGTTGGTCAAAGGACTACGCATCACCTGGGCACCCAAGGTGTTACGGCACTTCATGGCAAGGCTGGAAGAGGTCGGGTAACAGAAGCTTATTACTCATAACTGAAAGGAGACAGGAACTTAATTTAGCCAGATGTAAGCTGTGACTTCCAACCTGTGCCCACCGAGAATCGGATGGGTAAACGAAGTCGGGGGTGGAGCGACCGCGAATACTGATGAGCAATTAGTTTGTTGGAACGCAACCCAACATATTAAAAACGCAATCCTTCTGGAGATGGCTTTCAAACCGTCCTGAAATAGGCGAGGAAGGTCCCACAG
>JBASOE010000099.1:0-5871 GCA_049657925.1 Anaerolineaceae bacterium | reverse complement strand
TTGGCGAGGAAAGTCACCATTTCGTCTTCAGTAGTAGGGTCCACACGCCCAGGAACGACAAAAAGCGCACGCGCTTCTGTTTGGGATACCAATGGATAATCATTATTGGAGTAAATACTGCCGCGCGTGGGGGTGGTGTAATCGATGCTCAAAACATTGCCGCCCTTGAGTTCGGGCAGCATCATACCCTCTTCCCACTGCACGCGCCAAGTGTCATCCTCAAGGATAAGGTTCATTACTGGGTCGCGTTCAATCTTGCCAAGCAGATTGGTCTCATAGGTGATGTGATAGTTAACCTGGGAAGTTTCAGGTTTTAACATGTACGCCAATATGGATGTGTCGAGCGATTTCAGGGTTAGCGCATTGGCTGTATCGAGGTGTTTTTGAGTGAACGCTTCAACGGTGAAAGCATCCCGTGTCAAGTTGCTCAACATCGCGTACATCGATTGATAATCCTCGACCGTCCAGAATGCCAGATACGCTTTTGCAGCGGCTTCAACGTCAGGAGCTTGGTTAACGTCGATCACCGGGGTTGGCAGGACAATTTCGGTTGGTGCAAAAGGTGTCACGGTTTGAGTAGCACCATTACTGGTGCAAGCGCCAAGTAAAAGCGTAGTCATCAGACCAACGAGGAAGAGTTTGCTCAAGGTTTTAGGCATTGATTTCATGAGTGCGCTTTCGCCATCTGTGTGGTTGTGATGCCCAGTATTTCTTCGATACGATCCTCAAGATCTTCCCGAATGATGAAACCGGCTTCGGTAAGCATATCTGCCACATCGCGTACCGGTAAACCCATGATGTTGGTGTAGCTGCCACCGTAGGCTGAACAAGGTCGAAATTGGGAGTCCTGAATAGCATAACCGCCAGCTTTATCGTGCCAATTGCCCGAATCAAGATAGGTTCGCAACTCAGATTCTGAATAATTGCGCATCAACACCTCTGATTCAACCAATCGCTCAAGATCCAGACCGGTTGAATGATCAATGAGAGAAACCGCCGAGAAGACTCGGTGCGTTTGGCTGCGCAGCATCTTCAGGATACGTTCCGCGTCTTGCTTGTCTATGGGCTTCCCCAAGACTTGCCCCTCAAATTCAACGGTAGTGTCGGCAGAGAGCACTGGCAGGTGGCTGACCTGGGCAATAGCCTGACCTTTCTCACGCGCTAAACGCCAAACATAATCGCGTGGGGGTTCACCCGGCACTTGAGTTTCGTCAATGTCAGCAGGTTGAACCGTAAAGGGGATGTCAAAAAATCCGAGCAGTTCTTTACGTCTCGGCGATCCAGAGGCTAATATCAATGCACAGTGCGCCATACTAAACGAGGATTCTAACATAAAAGCCCCATGGACTAATCCGTGGGGAGGGCTTGTAAGACGGGTGGAAGGAAAACATCGAGAATGTCCGGTCTCCTGAGTGCGAAGCCTGCCATTGGGCACCGAGCACACATCCCTGACCGTAGGTCTCCTGAATATTTTCTCTCGGCCTTAGAGACATAACCATAGACCTAAAGGTCAAATTCTGCGCCTGGTCCCGCAAGGGGAGGCTGTGCACTGAAGATACCAGCGCAATCAAAGAGCTTTGCGGGCGGGAGAAGGGCTATACAGGTTCGGTGTCGGCTTGGTCAACCTCTGCGTGTTTAATCTGAAACGTGGCAAAATCATAAGCCAGGCCAGTATTCGGGAAGATCGTCCGCGCTTCTGCCAAAATGTCATCATCGCGGTAGCGCCTGGAGACGTGCGTGAGGATCAATTTGCCCACTCCAGCTTCCGCTGCCAGCCTTGCAACATCAGCGGCTGTGGTGTGGCCGAATTCGCGTGCCATCTGGGCTTCTTCCTCAAGGTAGGTGGACTCGATCACTAATGCGTCCACACCTCTCACATTCTCAAGCAATTTGTCAGGTCGACCGGTATCGCCAACCACCGCCAGGCGTGTGCCTTGTTTTACGGCTCCAAGCACGCTCTCGGGATCGATTACACGTCCGTCAGGCAAAGTGATTGCTTTGCCGGCAACCAGATCCTTGCGCCAGGGTCCGGCGGGGATGCCCAATGCTTCAGCGCGGTCTGCTAAAAATGGCCTGCGGGAGGCCTCTTCAAATAAATATCCGAGTGAACTGGAACCACGATGATCAACCGGAAAGGCTGAAATTGTGAAGTCAGGTGCTTCAAAGATGGGTCCTGGCTCAATGTCAAGCAGGTTGAGCGGCATCGGTGGTTTCGTTCCTCTTAAAACCACCCCATTGATCAGGTCGTCTACCCGATCCATAGTATGACGGCTGCCGTAGACATTGACCTCGTCGATGGCTTCCCAGCGCATAAAGGTCGAAAGCAGCCCGGCTAGTCCAAGAATGTGGTCCAGATGCCCGTGGGTCAGAAGGATATGGTTCAGGTGTTTAAACCCAGTTCCTGAACGCAAGATTTGGCGTTGGGTGCCCTCGCCGCAATCAACCAGGAAACGATGTTCATCATGCTTGACGACCAGCGAAGCCAGCCCACGTTTTATCGACGGGGCAGAAGCCGAGGTGCCTAAAAAGATAATTTCAAACAATGGATGTCAGCCTGTTCTAACTCTTGCGCTGGCTTATCCCAGAGATTTGTTTGAGCATGCCCAAGGCAGAGAGCCCAATTTGTAATCCTTGTGAGGCTGTAACAGGGAGTGATTTTTCCTCTCTTTCAGCCTCGTTGATCAGCGTCATGGCGGCTTTGTAACCAATCGCGGCACCGGCCAGAACCCCGATAATGATTGTGATGGTTTTTGCGCTTGAATTCATGTTTTCTTCCTTAATTAAGTCGTTATTGTGTGTTGTTGAATCTCAGATTGGTTTTAGCGCTCAAATCGTGAATTCTTTTTGGAAGTGATCTGGGCAATGACTGGAGATACATTTTCGCAGATGGTTACCATAACAGTATTTTAACATGAGAATCACGCACGCCAGGCTTAGTATCGCCTTCGGTTTATTTAGAATAGTCTGAATCTAATATTTGCTCGTGTGGGAAGACCGATAATCGTCGATTTTGCCCTCGGGTATTGACGATAACTGATGTATAATCATCGATTAACAAGTAGATACGTTCACAGTACCTGATGACCCGTAAGGGAATGGACTGTGGCTTGAGAAGTTGGCAACAACTGAATTTTGGATGTGTTCCGCCATTATCGGCGTCGAACTTTGGAACAATTGAAGCGTTTCTGGGATCAAGGAGCAAGTACCAGGCAATAACTTTCTCTGGTGATGAGGTCAGTCGATCGATCGGAAGCCCGATTTAACTTTTCGGACGAGCTCCGAGCACAACGAAACGCCTAAAACCATACCCGGGTGGAAGTCCTGATAGGACGCTCACCTGACATCATCCTCTATCCCGAGCCACGGTCGGAAGCCGTGGTTTTTTATTGGATATGAGCAAAATTAGCGCTATTACTCCACAAAAACGCAACCCGAACCGGCTTTCCATCAGTTTGGACGGCAGCTATGCTTTTTCGCTTGACCGCTATACCGCCGCTTGGTTGGTAGTCGGAGCCGAGTTGAGCGAGGCTGACGTCGAACGGCTGCTCGCCAAGGATGAGGTCGAAAGTGCCTACGTACGTGTAATGCGCTTTTTGGCGAGCCGCGGACGCAGCCAACATGAGCTGGAACAGCATTTGCAGGGAAAAGGTTACGCAGAGTCGGTCCGTGCAGCAGTGCTGGAACGACTGGAGGCAGATGGGTATCTCAATGATGCTCGTTTTGCCAGCGAATGGCTTGAAAACCGCGCTACCTTTAGGCCGCGCAGTCATGCGCAAGTAAGAGCGGAATTACGTTTGAAAGGCATTTCGGAGGAGATAATCGCTGAAACGCTTGGAAAGACAGAACATCAAGACGAAGATCTGGCTATGGAAGCTGCTCGCAGGGCTTTTCGCCAGTATGAAAAATTAGATTGGAAAACCTTTCGCGTCAAGATGGGTAATGCCCTCTTGAGACGAGGGTTTAGTTACTCGGTGGCCCAGGAAGCCACAAAAAAGGTCTGGAATGAAATTCATTCCAGCGAATAGGTATTATTAAACTTAAAAAACGGAGCATTTGACACCATGAACTACACAAGTATTATTGCCCAAAGTCAGCCGGGTGGACCTCCCTGGTTGGTATTCGTCTTGATCGCCTTAGTATTAGGTCTGGGCATTGGCTGGCTTATCGCGGGCCAATCGGCAAAGGCCAAACAGATCAAATTGCACGAGACCGCCCGCGAAATCACCAGCGCGGCTGAAGAACAAGCGCGTCTAACGGAGCTCGAGGCGAAAGACAACGCCCTCAAGATTACCCGCCAGGCCGAAACAGATTTGCAACACCGTCGCAACGAACTCTCCCGCGAGGACGACCGTCTGGTAAAACGCCGTGAAGAGCTGGATCATCGCTTTGACCAAATGCAGCAGCGCGAAGCCGCCCTCAACAAACGCCAGAGCGCCGTCGACAAACGCGCCAACGAGATCGACACACTTTACGCCGAGCAAATGACAGAGTTGCAGCGTGTGGCTGAGATGACCCGCGAAGACGCCAAGGGCATTTTGCTCGCGGAAGTCGAGAAGGAAAGCCGCAACGATATGGCGCGCATCATTCGCCAGATCGAAAACGAAGCTCGTGAGACTGGCGATCAAAAAGCCCGTGAATTGATTGCCGATGCCATCCAACGCGTCGCCTCCGACAAGGTGGCTGAGGTCACCACCTCGTTAGTCACCCTGCCGAATGAAGAAATGAAAGGCCGCATCGTTGGCCGAAACGGACGCAACATCCGCTCCTTCGAGCAGGTCACCGGTGTGGATGTGATCGTCGACGACACCCCCGAAGCCGTGACAATTTCATGCTTCGACTCAGTTCGCCGCGAAATCGCCCGCCGCACGCTCTCGCGCCTGGTCGTGGATGGACGCATTCATCCCGCCTACATCGAGAAGATCCTGGCCGAAGAAACCGCCCAAATGGATGAGGATATCTACAAAGCTGGCACCGAAGCCGCTTACGAAGCCGGTGTGCACGGCCTGCATCCTGAAATCCTGAAGAAGATGGGGCGTTTGAAGTATCGCACCTCTTACGGGCAGAACCAACTGGCGCATGCTGTTGAAACCAGCAAGATCGCCAGCGTGATCGCTGCCGAATTAGGTGCAAACGTGGAAATTGCCAAGACTGGCGCCTTCCTGCACGACCTTGGCAAGGCTATGGACCACAACACCGAAGGCACGCATGCTTTGATTGGGGCGGAATTTGCCAAGCGCCACGGCGTGAATGCCGCGGTGGTCAACGCCATAGCCGCCCACCACCACGAGGTCGACCAGACCAGCGTGGAAGCCGTGATTATCGAAGCTGCCGACGCCATTTCAGGTGCCCGCCCCGGCGCGCGCCGTGAGGACCTCGAACAGTACATCAAACGCCTCAAAGCGCTTGAGAATATCGCCAATTCCCACAAGGGTGTCGAACAAAGCTTCGCCATCCAGGCGGGTCGTGAAGTACGCATCATCGTGCGCCCTGAAGAGATCGACGACGTTGAAGCGCACAAGATCGCCAAGGACATCGCCACCGAAATCGAGGAGACCATGCAGTACCCCGGTCAGATCCGTGTGACGGTTATCCGCGAGACCCGAGCCACCACTTACGCCAAATAAGTCTCACTAATCACCCAAAAGCCCTCGTTGATGCGGGGGCTTTTAGGTGTTTGGAACTTTCTTGAAACAGGATTGCATCAATTCCATCGATTATAGTCGACGAAATTTGTCTTTTTTGTGTTTCATCGATCATAGTCGATAGAATCTTGTCCTAAAGTAAGTTATTAACTAAATGACCAGATCTCGCTTTTCGTAAGCAAAGTAAGCAGCCAGTAAACAAGCTACCACCAGGATCGCGGTCAGAATT
>JBASOE010000098.1:0-38279 GCA_049657925.1 Anaerolineaceae bacterium | reverse complement strand
CGTAAACAAGGGACTGCAATGCCTTGCGGTCCGGCGTGGAGGTGATGGCGTGAAGGTCGGCGACGAAATAGAGCCCCATGTACTTCTCGGTGAGCGCAATGGCGGGCTTATACATGCCAAAGTAATTGCCAATGTGGGGGTTGCCGGTTGGCTTGATGCCAGTTAATGATATTTTTGTCATTGCAAATTCCTCATAAAATACGTAGATGTGTATTATATCTCTTACCCTGCCCGACAGTTGTGAATTTAAGCAACTCGCTGATTTAAGCAACTGTGATTAAAGCAACTGGATTTAAGCGACTGGTTAAATAATAAAGCTGTTACTGGCGGGCCAATAACAGCTTTCGTTATCAGGCTATCTAATCTATTGACCGCCAAGATATTGGGATACGTCAATCATTGGGGAGACACTGCCCATTACGCTGGGAAGGATGCCGTTCCATTTGGTCAGGAACAAGTAATTCAGGTATTCCTGGGAAAGCGCGCCAGTGTCTTTGAGTGCCTTTTGGGCATCGGCTTGACCCTGGGCCTGGGCAACTGATGCCTCGGCATCGATCTCAGCCTGGAACAAACGCTGCCTGGCGGTTTCGACAGCCTGCTGGGCCACTTGTTTGGCTTCGATGGCAGCCTGGAACTCAGGTGAGAAGTCAAAGTTGATGATGTTGAAATTCTCAACCACGATATTGTAAGGAGCAAGCTGCTTGCTGAGTTCTTCCTCCGCTCGAACGCGAACCTGGTCTCGCGCGGTGATCAATTCTTCAGCCGTGAACATAGCGGTGACCGCTTTGAATGTGTTCTGAACGGCAGGGGCAACGATGATGTCAGCATATTCAATACCGATATCCTGGTAAACCTTCATGGCTTGAGAGCCGTCCAGATGATAGTTCACAGCAATTGAAGATGTCACCACCTGAAGGTTCTTGCTCATGGCAGTAGCTTCAACCTGGTCCTTTTGGGTACGAATCGACATCGTCACGACCTGGTCGGCCAAAGGAAGGCGCAGGTTTATGCCTGGATAGATGACTCGGTGAGCCGCACCCCAGCGGGTTACGACACCAATATTGCCTGCAGGCACAACTGTTACTGACGCGGATATGAGAATGATAGCCGCGAGCACGATGGCGATAAAAATGGCAACACCACGGCCGCTCTTGGTCAGCTTCGGTGTTTTGAAATTACCTGATTGCGAATTCGAACTTGTAAATTTTCCATCAAACATTTTTCACCTCATGTTTCAATTATCACCGAAAGGTGAGGAAATGGACAATAGATAATGTAGGGTTCTAACGAAAGATTTATGAAACTGATTGGGTCGATCAAGCTGAACAATAGCCAATTAATACTATGATATTATTATGAATATCTCAGAGTGGATATCGAAAAAACTTAGCCCAGATTTTTATGTGAAAGGGGGCACCATGAAAATACACAATATTAATTTACAACCCTATATTTTCGTGCTTAAGCTATTACTTATCATCTGCTTATTAATAATAACCACGATTCCTGGAGAGGTGTCTGCGGGTTGGGGTGCTATTGACGAGCAGCATGTTGTTTTTACTTTGAATGACTTGGGGTATACAAGTGATGATGAATATCAAGGTGTGTTAGTCAGCCATCAATATGATGTCAACCTTCCAGCAAGCTGGGATTTTCTTCAATCTGGTCTGGTTACAATTAGCTTTAGCCATTCGGATCTGCTAAACCCATATTCAAGTTTAGCGGTAGATTGGAATGACACACGCATAGCAAGTGTGCTTTTAGATTCAAGCAATGCCGATCACGGGATGCTACAATTTGAAATTCCAGCAGACCAATTAGTTTCAGGGTACAACAAGATGTCTTTGCATTATTACATGGGCATTCGAGATGACTTTTGTGAAGATTTTGATAATCCGGCTATCTGGGCCGTGGTTCATAATACTACCTCTTTTGATCTGAGGTATACCATAAAAGATTTCGACCCAGATCTATATAGACTTTTTGATCGCATCATTGAACCGAGTGCTTTGTCTCAAAATTCGATAACCCTTGTACTTCCCACACGCGCAACAACTGCTGAATTGGAAGCAGCAGCTTTGGTGAGTGCCAAATTGGGTCAAGTTGCCAACTGGCGGTCATTGGAACTAAAGACTCTCCCGCTCGAGCTGCTTAGCGAACTGAAACCCACAGGAACCCTGATCATCATTGCGTCTGCAGAACAGCTATCCGCGCTCAGTGAGTCCTTCTTGCCACCTCTTACTGGCACCGGCACTGGCTTGTTGATGCAAGACAGGAACGGAAATGTCATCGACGCTAACGCTGGTGTGTTGTGGGTACAGAAATCCCCTTATGATCCCCATGCCATCGGGGTTGTAGTGACGGCTGCCAATCCTGAAGGACTGCAAAAAGCAGGCCGGGCTTTTGCCACATCAACGGCTTTCGATCGACTTTCTGGACAATTGGGGATCATTCTGAATGTACCTCAGCCAGAAGAGGACGTCTCTGGTGCTACCCCAGGTTTAACCTACAGTCTGCTTGACTTAGGTTATCACGATATTGTTGCGATGGGAACAAATCAGCAGTCAATCAATCTCAGTGTACCTGTACATAGGGTTTTTGATTCGTTGGGTGATGCTTCCTTAAAATTGATTTTTTCTCATTCAGACATTCTGAATCCTGATCTTTCATCTATAAGCATTCTGGTCAACAATGTACCCGTCAGCAGCATCCAGCTGACCAATGAGAATACTCGGAATGCTGAAGTCGAAATAAAGATTCCTTTACGAATGTTTACATTAGGCAGCAACCTGATCACAATTATCAGCAATATTCATGTGGATGACTCCATTGTTGAAAGCAACTTGTATTGTACCGATGAGTATTATACAGATTCCTGGTTAACTATCAGCGAGACCTCATCTTTTGCCTTCCCAAGTGAAGTGGGTAAGAATACGGCTTCGCTTGCTGGATATCCGGACGTGTACTTCGGGTCTCCAACCCTTTCAAACTTGGCTCTTATTGTCCCCGACGCGCCAGACTGGACTACTTCTGCAACGGTATTAACAGTCGCGAATCGGATAGGCAGATCAGCCAAAGGTGACCAACTCTTATTAACAGTCCTTCCCGCCTCAGCTCAAGAATCTGACTTACCTGAAAAACCCTTCCAAATTCTTGTTGGATTGCCGTCGCAAAATTCGGCGATTATGAAAGCGAACGATCTGCTGCCGCAACCTTTTGAAGAGGATGGAATTACGCCAGTCACGATAGAAGGTTACGCTGATATTGTCCCAGCCTCAGGTGATTTGGGTTTCATCCAGACTTTATTTACTGACCAAGGTAAATATCAGATGGTATTAACAGCAACTTCCCCGATTGGGCTGGAATGGGTTGCCAAAGCTATGGACACCCCAACAATCTACCAAAGTTTTACTGGTAACTTAGTGGTTCTTACAGGTACTGAGCAAGTCGCGAGTTTTACTTTTCCTACAGCGACCTCACCAGCTTTGGGGCTCTCGTCTGAAAGTATCCCAGCAAATAAAGATCAAGCAAATCAAAATCCTGACTGGGTAGTTATTTTAGCAGGGAGTATTGTCATAATCTCTTTAGGTGTCTTATTGCTTAATTGGTTGTTAATTAAGAGGTCAGCCAATGAAAAAAAACCAAATAAATAATCAGGATCCTTACCCGACTATATTTTTAGCATGGTTAATCCTGGCTACAAGTCTAATATTAACCGCCGATCAACAAACCTCTTTTTTGGGTTTAGCAGTGTTGACGATGGTCGTGATATTTACCTTCACGCCTCTATTCCCACATTCTTCACAAATCTTGACATTAATTGGTTCGATAATCTATCTGGTAGTTTATTTCAGCATTTACCCCTTTGCTTGGGCTTCAATTGTTACTCCGCATATTGTGGTATTGATATTTTTTATTACTGAATTATTTGGCTCTTACATTTTGCGGAAAATTAATGAAAATTATCACAGAATGAAAACCAATGTTGACCTCCTGAACAACTTGGTTCAATACGATATAGAAACCGGATTGCTAAACCCTCAATATTTGCAACCAAAATTGGATGATGAACTTACCCGATCACGCAGATTTAAACACCAGTTTTCCATCGTCATGCTGCAGGCGACAAATGGTGCTGATACAAGCAGTGAAGGATGGAAATCGGCTGAGATTGATCAGATGATCTGCAAATTACTCGTCCAAAACTCTCGCACCAGGATTGATACACCATTTCTGCACGACCATTTTGGAGCCATTCTGCCAGAGACCGATGTGGAAGGTGCTATCGTTTTTGCCAAACGCCTTCTTGAAAAATCAGCGCAAGTTTCTTTGCATAATATACAAGTTGGCATAAGCGCCTTTCCGAATGATGCTATCACCGCTGAAGAGCTGATTAGGAATTGTGAAGCAGCCCTGAAAAAAGCACAAATGTCCGGCAGAGCAATCGTCCGTTATGATGAAGATTAATCTATCTGAAGGCACATGCTTGCCTTTATCGTTGAGGATGATTTTTCTGTAGGCTATTTTATGGTGAACATTCTCTTTCAGCAAATTCATGGAAGGCTAAATGAAAGCCCAAGACTAAATGAGACCTATCTGACTGCCCAAATGAAATTCCTGGTCGATTGCGATGATACGTGTGAGAAGTTTTTCAATGATCCAAAATAAAAGGTCGGATTAATAAGCCTCTCAAAAAGAGACAAACTGTAAAATTTATGGACCAGAAATTATTAACTGATATCTCACCACTCCTTCGCCTGTCTTCCGTCACACCCACAAATCATGGATTAACTTTACTTACAGAAGATATTTCCAAACGGTATTCCGTTGTTCCGATAGGGCAGGAAAAAAATACATTTGTTTTGGCTGGACCCAATCCATTGGACATAGAAGCTTCAAAAGACCTTGAAATTATCTTAGGTTTCCAAATCCGGGTCATGAGATGTACCTGGAGCGATTTCAAATGGTACCAAGCTTGCTGTTATACGCCCCTTTCCCCAGGGAGCAAAGTCTCATTTGAAGAAAATCGAAAACGATTTCGACTTGAAACATCCAATGAGGAATTGACTGAAAATAGAAATCAACCAAGGCTTTCTGGTCCAATAACCCAAAGACGGAAAAATTCGGAAATTCAAGGGCTCGAATTATCCGTGCCTCATTTTAGTTCAGGGCATTTAGTGCAAGCTAAAGGCTTGGAACTGCTCTTACCCGAGTCCCTTCCCAGGCAGCATTTCGTACCTTTAGGCTGGGTGGATGGGGTTTTGTTTTGTCTCATTGACAATATCACCTGGATTGAAGTTTTTAATCAATACAAAGACAAACTGGAATATCAATGCCAATTGATTATTGCGGATCCAAATGTGTTTCAATCAGCTTATCAACAATACTATCTGCACACCTCTATGCCGGTACCCTGTAATGAAGAAAAGGTCGTTGCTTCATTACTTCAACGCGGCTACCTAACACTTGAACAAGCAACATATGTACTAGAGATCAAAAGACAGACTAATCTTTTCGCAAGGAATGTCCTGCTTAACAGTAATTTGGTTACTGCGGATATCTGGTTGACAGCTTACGCGAAATTAATTAACTCTAAGGCTTTACTTTCGGCAAATATTCCCAACGAGTTTGAGAAGAGCCTTGTACAATGTATGGCGCTCATTCCAGCCTGGATTGTCCGGAAATTTCAGATTCTACCAATTTTTACAGACCGGGGCGGCTTGGTAATTGGTCTAAAAGAAATGGATTACAGACTTATTTCTCTAGCCAAAACCATAACCCACCTTGAGATAGAACCCAGGTTAATGGACAGTGATGTTATCAATAAATGGATCGAAAAAGTGTACCCAACCGAAGAGAATTTCGAAAAGTACAAACCGATCTATCTGGAACATCTTTTAGTGGGGTTTGGATACCTTACTTCATCCCAGATCAGGGAGGTGATGACTCTTGATGCAGAAAACCATCAACATTGGCTGGCTATTGCCTACGAGAAAAGGTATCTGAGTGAGAATGAATTAATAGATGCGTTGGGTTATTTTACCGGCTATCCCACACTTAGTATGGATCATTTTCCCATTGACGAGACACTCATAAAAAAATATTCAACACCGTCAATGAAGGATTTTGATATGATTCCGCTTTGCGAAAACAGGGATATTGTATGCTTGGCTGTTACCAATCCTCTTGATTCAAAAGGTTTTCAGCGTTTTGAAACAGAATTTGGCAAAAGCGTTAGACCGGTGATAATTCCACAATCTATTATGGCGCAAGTTATTCAGCAATACGGTCAGCAGAATATGACTGGCACCCATAACACCGAGAGAATTCAACTGTTAGATAAACTGGTGACAGAAGAAATTCTTACTCGTCAGCAGGCATTGGCAGCTTTGGGGGAAAACGAAACCGGTGTCGCGACTGACAAGGTAATTTTTCATCAGACCGGTGCTGATCCTGAGATGTTAGCTAAGACATTCGCTCGTCTGGTTGGCGTAAATTATGAGGATATCTCCCTGACAGAAATGCATTATCCGGTTTTAGACGCCTTAGGCGTCTACAGAATGCAATTAACAGTCGTAGACCCGATTCAATATTCCATTGCTCGTTTGATTTCACTTGAAATCGCCAAAAGTATGGATGCAATACCTATTCGCTTTGACAATGAGAAGGTGGTAGTCGCGTTTGCTGATCCCTTGTTTGAATCTGTCAAGAATAAATTGGAACTAATTCTCGGCAGAACAATCATTCCCGTACTTACAACTCGGACAATGTTGGAGGAAGGAATTATTCGTTCGCTTCACCGTCCGAAATTAGGCGAAGGGTTGTTACTGGCTGGCATGATTTCCCAGAATCAACTTAATGACGCTCTGGATTACTCCAGAAAGACAAACGTTCATTTGGCTATAGCTCTGGTTTACAAAGACTATATAACTGAAGATAATCTCTACAAATTTCTTGCCAAGCGAACAAATCTACCTTTGGTAGACATTTCTGAGACACCTGTTGACGAAAATGCTGCACGGTTGCTTGAATCAAGCTTTGAGAGAACTAATAATATTCTGCCGATTGCAGTGGAAAATGACCATGTTATTTTGGCACTAATGGACCCCGACAATCAGGAGGGATTTAATCAGGCTGAAGCACAATTAGGAGTCCCATGCAGGAAGGTGCTGATTAAATTCAGCGATTTTAACTTTGTTATGGAAAAAATTTATCGTCAGGATTATCTTGACGAAAGTATAACTCAACTGATGGAACGTTCAACGGAGGATTCCGCTTATCATGTCTTGGAAACCAACCAAATTATCTCGCTGATTATTTTCGTCCTACTCTCTCTGGTTTTGTTGATCTACTTCCCAGACAAATACTTAATTTTTATCAATGCTCTGATCACAGTTTTCTACCTTGGTTTTTCAATATACAAATTTAAGTTAATCTTCAAGGCAATTTCAGGAAACCTTGAGGTTCCTGTTTCAGATCAAGAGGTTGCTGACTTGAAGGATTCCGAGCTGCCGGTATATACCATTCTTGTTCCGGTACACCGAGAAGCTGAAATGCTACCCGATATCCTAAAATCCCTGGAGATGATTGATTATCCTCAAGTTCGATTGGATATCCTCGTGCTCATGGAAGAAGATGACCTGATCACTTTACAGAAATTTGACGAAATTGACCCTCCGCATTTTATTCAGAAGATCATTGTGCCCAGCAAGGAACCCAAGACAAAACCAAAAGCTTGTAATTTTGGTCTGATTCATGCCAGAGGAGAATATGTCGTAATTTTTGATGCTGAAGATCTTCCTGACACGGACCAATTAAAAAAAGTGGTAATTGCGTTTTCAAAAGTACCCAGCGATGTTGCCTGCATCCAAGCAAAATTGAATTATTACAACCGTAAACAGAATGTTCTGACGGAATGGTTCACGATCGAATACTCCATGTGGTTTGATTTACTGCTGCCGGGTCTGGATTCTGAACATGCACCTATCCCCCTGGGCGGCACTTCAAATCATTTTAGAAGGTCATCGTTGCTGAAGGCCGGAGCTTGGGACCCCCATAATGTTACGGAAGATGCCGATCTGGGAATACGTCTTTTCAAACAAGGTTATCGGACCCGCATTGTGGACTCAACGACGTATGAAGAAGCCAATAGTCAATTCGGAAATTGGATCAGGCAGCGTTCACGCTGGATGAAAGGTTATATACAAACCTGGCTGGTTCATATGCGCCACCCTTTCCGAATGATCAGAGAAATCGGCTTCAAAAACTTTGTCAGTTTTCAATTTATTGTTGGCGGCACACCTTTTTCAGCAATATTGAATCCAATTTATTGGATCATGACAATACTATGGTTTGTTGCTGAACCCGAATTTATAAACCGCTTGTTTCCCACTATTGTATTTTTCATGGGAGCTATTTGTTTGTTTGTGGGTGTGTTCGTCTTTACTTATATCAATATCGCTGGAACAATGCGTCGAGGATATTTTGACATGGTAAAAATCGCCATTTTCAGCCCGCTTTACTGGGCATTAAGCAGCATCGCCAGTTGGAAGGGATTAATTCAATTGGTGTTTAGGCCCCATTTCTGGGAAAAAACGACTCACGGACTTTATCAAAAGCCTGTTGACGCGAGTAATACTGAGGAAGTGTAGAAAGAATGAAACTACCAAGCTGGCTTGATGAACCATCCTCACGGTTCAGTCAACTTAAAACTTCCGCTCCGGTAAACAATCCTCTTGTCAATCGCGCCTTAGACAAAACAGAAACCAAGATTATTTTCATACTTTCTTTTCTTCTGAACTTGGTTTTGGCTTATCTCCTGAGTTTCGTCTGGCACATTGGCAATAGTGATGCTCTCGCTCGCACAGCCAACGCCTATTATGTCCTTTACTCACGAGTGCCACACCTTGCTGCGGTTGGGTTCGTCTGGCCGCCGCTTCCAAGCATCCTACAATTGCCTTTATTGCCAATCACCAAGGAATTGGGTTGGGTCACTATCAGCGGCAATATTATTTCTGCACTGTTTGGAGCGGGCGATCTGGTGATGATGACCGTACTTTTGGCGAAGTTGAAATTCCCCGCCATTGTTCGTTGGATTCTGGTTGCTCTGTTGCAATTTCACCCTGACACTTGGTATCTTTTTTCAGCTGGCATGGCAGAACCCATCTTTTTATTTTTCGTCCTCACCGCCCTTTCTGGTATGATGGATCTGCCACGAACTATGCGCTCGTGGGTGTTTGTTGGACTTAGTCTGTGTGCTGCCGTCTATGTGCGTTATGAAGCATTGGCAATGGTCGCTGGGGTGGCACTGGCTGTGATTGTTCACCTGTGGAAGCAAAGCACAGACTGGAAAGAGAAAACTGAAGGCTGGTTGATATCCATTCTGTTGCCTGTTGTCTACGGCGTCATTATCTGGATATTTTTTAATTGGTCCCTTATGGGTGACCCTTTGTTCTTTTTGCGTAGTGTTTTTAGCGCGACTAATGCGCCTGATGTCGCCAAGGTTGCTGGATTAACCCACCCCTATTACTTGGCTTGGGGGAATCTTGTTGAAGCAATCAAAGTGGGTGTTGTGCGTTCGTTTCAACAATGCCCAGCATATCCAGTAATGACAGTCCTATCATTAGTATCCATTATCTGGCATCGGAATCGAAAGGGATTCGGCCTTTTTATAGTTATGGTGAGTATTACCAGTTTCACCATTCTGCAGGTTTACATGGGATCACTGGCAAACTGGATGCGGTATTGGTTCTACGCGGCACCTTTCGCATTGGTAATGGCAGGGATTATCTGTGAAAACTTAGTACATAAGTGGAGGCTGCCCTTCTACGTGCTATTGATCACGTTGTTCATCGCTGGCACACCATTATCGTTGCAAGCGATGCGAGATCCGCAAGCCGGAGGAGATGAGCAGCGTCTGAGTGCACTCATTCTTGCATCTGAAGACGAACCTAACTTACGAGAGAATGATGGTTATTGGGCATATACGAATGATGCCCCAATTATCGCTGAAACTGTTGATAGGTTTTCTGAGCAGGGAATGATTTTGGTGGATGCGAGCAGCGGTTTTTCGGTGATTATGGCAGTTGAAAACCCACAACGTCTGGTGATTTCCAATGATACTGATTATTTCCAGATATTGGCAGATCCAATTGGCATGGTTGGTTACGTGTTAGTACTCGATCCAGAAACCCGGGGCACAATAAACACGATTAATCTGACTTATCCTACTTTGTTTGAAAATGGCGCCAGTTGGGCTACTCTGGTATGGGATTCAGGGGAGCAGACACTTAACCACTGGCGGATATATGAAGTCCATGCCATTGAGTGAATTTCCTCGCTTGAAATAATCTCTATGAATATGTTTGAGCATCTCAGTCGGGATTACCATCCTGGACATTAGCAAAGGTGGCTTCCATACCTATTCAGTCCGGGCTGACATTTTGGTTTCTTTTTGTGCGGCAACCTCTCTTTTTCCGATAACTTTTACGGCTAGATACTTCTGTCATCTCTACACTTGTCATCCAATATGATCTGAGAAAATAATCACAAATTCACGTTATAATATGCCCGTATTCTTCGACTCGTAGCGCCTTCACCATTGGGTATGGCAAGACGAGCGGTAGCAGGCAGCAAATCCCAAGCGCTGAATGCTCGAGGGTGTGGCTGGAAACAGTCGTGCCTCCCATTTTGGAAAGGAGAATGAAATGAAGAAAGTATTTTTTGTTTTAATGGTGGGTTTGTTATTGCTTGTCACAAGCTGCCAGACTGCGGTCGAATCGCCCACCCAAGTTGTAACACAGCCCCCAATCTCCCCTGAAGAAGCCGCTCCGGTTACCGCCCTCGAGCTTGTCAAGGATGATCAGGTCATTTACATGACCATGGATCAAATCAAGGCCCTGCCGGCCGTCGAAGGCTTAAGCGGTATGATGTCGAGTACTGGCAAGATCACCGCTCCCGTCATGCATAAAGGTGTGCTCGTAAGCGAATTGCTGAAAGCAATCGGAGGCATCAGCGATGACCGCAGCATAGAAGTGATGGCAAGTGATGGCTATGCTATTACATATTCGCAAAATCAGATAGCAGAAGGAGATTACATTACTTACGATGTCTCCAGCGGAGACGAGATCGACAAGATCGGAGAATTGCAAACTATCATCGCTTACGAGCGAGAAGGAGAGCCATTAAACCCGGTCTCGGAAGGTGAATTGCGTTTAGTTGTTATTGGGGACTCGAACCTTCAGGTTGTCGATGGCCACTGGTTGGTCAAGTTTGTCAACAAAATTGTACTTAAAGCTGCGATCGAGGACTGGGTAGTCGAGTTTACTGGTGCCATTGATGAGCCCATGGACCGTGCCACTTTTGAATCAGGAGCTGCCCAGGGCTGTCATCTGAACACGTGGAAAGATTCCGATGGCAACGAATATTCTGGTATTCCCTTGTATTATCTTTTAGGCAGAGTGGACGATGACGTCAAGCATGGCGATGATGCTTATCGTGATGACTTGGCTAAAGCCGGTTACAGCGTGGATGTGATCGCCAAGGATGGTTACACTGTTACTTTGGATTCCTTCACCACGTTGCGCAATGACGGCATCATTGTAGCCTATTTGATGAATGGAAAACCGCTCGAAGGCGACGACTTTCCGTTGAAGTTGGTTGGAGAGGAACTGACCAAGAAGCAAATGGTGGGTGGGATTGCCAAGGTGGCGATCAACTTCACACCGACAGAAGCCACTACCGAAACCACACCAGTGGCCTCTTCCGAACCGACTGGTGAAACAGTTTCGGAAACACCTGCTATTATTGGTCCGGCGGATGCTTCTATCACACTAACCGGCTTGGTAGAGGCTGAAAAGACAATCGACATGACTTCTCTGGTTGATAACTTCCGGGTAGTCAATACAACTGTGGAACACCCCAAGAAGGGTAGTATTGAAGTAGTTGGTATCAGTCTGAACGAACTTATTCAGTCCGTCACTCTCAAGCCCGAAGCTGCCATTGTGGTTTTTATTGCGCGTGATGGTTTTAAGGCAGAATTGCCACTCGCAGACTTGCAAGCTTGTGAGGACTGCCTGCTTGGTTGGGACTCAGAGATGCTCATCGCTTACATGCCTGGTTTCGAGAGTAATCTTTGGGCTAAAGACCTTGCGACAATCGAATTTAAGTAAGAATTATGAATTAGGCGGAGAGGTAACTCTCCGCCTAATCAACTTAAGATGAAGAAGATTGAGAAACTGACTCTACTGAGTTTGATATGTATATTGGTCATGAATGCTTGTATCGCCTCGGCTGTCAAACCCAAGGAGAAGATTGTTGTCTTTGCCGCTGGCAGTTTGATTAAGCCTTTCAGTGAAATTGAGAAAGCTTTTGAAATCCGCTATCCGGAATATGACCTGCAAATGGAGTACCACGGTTCAATACAGGTCATGCGGCATGTGACTGACCTACACGAGCTTATCGATGTCGTGGCAACGGCAGACCAATCCTTGATTCCCATGCTGATGTATGCCACGAAAGACCCAAATAGCGGACTACCCTACGCCACATGGTATATCTCAATGGCCAGTAACAAAATTGCCATCGCCTATCAACCGACATCTAAATATGCCAATGAGATTAATGCCGACAATTGGTGGGAAATTCTCTCGCGCTCAGACGTACGAGTGGGGATGTCGGACCCCAGGTTTGATGCATTGGGTTACCGCCAACTGATGGTCTTTGCGTTGGCTCAATGGCGGTATCAGAACGATCAGATTTTCGATCAATTTATTGAAGGTCAATTCACGAAGTCCATCAAGCTGATCGACATGGGTGATATGAATATCATCCGCATTCCTGACTTGCTTGAGACAACAAGTGATGCCAACCTTGTGATGCGGGGTTCGAGTATTGCGCTAAATTCGCTGTTAGAGGCTGGTGAGATCGACTACGCCTTCGAATATGAGAGTGTGATAGCTCAACAAGGGTTCGAGATGCTTAGCTTGCCGCCCGAATTGAATCTGGGGGATACCACTCAAGAATCTTTATATAACAG
Source organism: Anaerolineaceae bacterium (assembly GCA_049657925.1). Lineage (GTDB taxonomy): Bacteria > Chloroflexota > Anaerolineae > Anaerolineales > Anaerolineaceae > Mesolinea. The sequence continues at coordinate 25,243 of JBASOE010000098.1, read as the reverse complement.
GGTGACCGTGCAATTGGATTTTCAGCGCTTCGCATCTGTAAAACCCGTCTTCAAAGGTGAATTGATCAAGTATGGGTTGACTATCCCAACAAACGCCCCCAATCCGACGGCTGCGGCTCAATTCGTTGACTTTTTATATGGGGAGGAAGGTCAACAGATAATGATTCGTAATGCGCAGCCATTAATTTTGCCATTGATAGCCGATTCGATGGACAATTTACCAGAACCGCTTAAAACATTATCAAATCAGAAATGAAACAACGAAGTTTGCCGCAGGGTTTTATCGTTGCAGCCAGCTTGTTAGTGTTATTTGTTGTGCTGCCGATCGTGCTCACTTTTTTTTCAACAACGGTTACAAGTATGCTTTCCAACCTGTTGGACCCTGATGTAGCCCGTTCGATAGGGATTACTTTTTTTGCATCGGGCATCGCTTCAATGATCGGGGTACTTCTGGGTCTGCCGCTGGCCTACATATTGGCCAGGAGAACGTTTAGAGGGAAAGGCATTGTAGAAGGATTGATCGACCTTCCGTTGATCATTCCACACACTGCGGCCGGTATCGCACTTCTTTTGGCGTTTGGCAGGCAGGGAATTCTGGGGAAGGGTTTTGCGTTTCTGGGTGTCTTTTTCGTAGACACACTGGCTGGTGTCGTAGTTGCTATGCTTTTCGTGAGCTTACCGCTCTTGGTAAATGCAGCCAGAGACGCATTTCAAGCCGTGGAAATCGAATTGGAACAGTCTGCCAGAGTAGATGGTGCCTCACCCTGGAAAGTATTTTACACAATCACGTTGCCGTTAGCTTGGCGAGGTATTCTTAGTGGCGTGATTACCATGTGGGCTCGGGGAATCAGTGAATTTGGTGCAGTAGCCATTTTGGCGTATAACCCCAAGGTCGTGCCGGTGTTGATCTTTGAAAGATTTCAAGGTTTTGGTTTAAACTCTGCCACACCTATAGCCGCGATACTGCTGGTGATCGTCATGCTGATTTTTACATTATTACGCACACTGGCAAGAAGAATGGACGATTAGTATAATCAAACCATAGATTCTGACTTTTGGGCTTTTACATTATTCGTTGCCCTTGTCAAGGCTAAATTGAAATGTTCTAACTCTTCGTTGCACAAACTCTTCGTTGCCCTTTCATTCTGGATACATTTCGTGTATACTATAAGTACGCGTGTAAAACGCGTAATTTAATGCGTAATTATTCAAAGCCCGGAAGGGAGGTGAATCGAAAATGGCATCAGTTACATTAAGATCAAACGAATCGCAGGACTCTCTGCTCAAACGCTTCCGTAAAAAGGTAGTCAAGAGTGGTGTTCTGTCTACCGTGCGCCGCAAACGCTGGTTCATCTCCAAGAGTGAACAACGACGCATGGACAAGAAAAAGGCTACCCGACGCGTCTTCAGAAAAGCGCTTGAGGCTTAGCCGAAAGTAAGAAAGAGGTTTTATGACTAAAGAGGAAGAGAAAATTGCGGTCGACGGTACGATTATTGAAGCCCTGCCAGGGACTCAGTTCCGCGTCAGGCTGGATAATGGCCACGAAGTAATGGCATATTTGTCCGGGCGTATGCGCCGCTACTATATTCGCATTCTGTTAGGGGATGCCGTACGCGTTGAGATGTCTCCTTATGACCTCGAACGTGGACGCATCGTTTACCGACAGCGCCGATCCGGGTCTTCCGAAGGACCAGAATCCTAAATCAGTGTACGCTCAAACCCCGATTTTGTTTCGGGGTTTTTTATTTTAACGATTACAATTTTCCCCATGCCAACTCTCAACCCACCGGGCCTTTTAAGACGATTTAATCCAGCACAAGATGCAGATGCTGTCGTCAAATTGGTTGAGGAAGCCTTCAACCTGAAGAGTGACCCCGAAGGCCAATCCATGTTGCAACAGATGCGTTCAGATGTTGGTCGCTTGCATACTAAGCCGGCACTGCGTTTGGCAACAGGCGGAACTGAGGGGTATGTCTGGGAAGTGGAAGGACAAATCGTTGGCAACATCACCTTGTTACCTTTTCAATCGGGGCTCAAACCGATCATTCTGATCGCAAATGTTGCGGTCGACAAGCAATGGCAAGGCAGGGGGATTGGTACTGAGTTGACACGCCATGCGCTGAGGGTTGCTCGCCAAAGACCCTTCAGTGAAATCTGGCTACAAGTGCGAAGCGACAATGCTCGGGCAATCAAAATATATCAGACTCTGGGTTTTCGTTTTTTTGTTTCGCTTACCCAATGGCGCAGACCTGCCCGTAATACAACATTAATAAATAACTTTTACGAACACGAAGATAGACTCTTTCGTCGCCGATTATCAGACTGGTCACTGCAGGAAGCCTGGTTGACGCAGGCTTACCCAAAGCAGACACGTTGGTATGCCAATTTCAACTTCAATTTGCTCAAGCCACTTGCCTGGGTTAACCCACTTCATTGGGTGGATTTGATGAACACTTCCACTTATTGCCTGCGTAACAACGACAAATTGCTGGCTGCAATCACTCATCAGCAGACCACAAGGCGTGTCAATCGTCTATGGTTGGCAGTTGACACTCCAAAACCAGCTGATAGACGCGTGACTACCTTGCTTGGAACCTACCTGCAAACCTATTGGGACGGTGTTGAGCTTGACTTTGAGTATCCAGCAGGTTGGGCTGCTGAGGCTATTACCCAGGCGGGTTTTATTGCCAAACGGGACTTGGATTGGATGCAATTTGACGCCAAGTAGCTCTCGTTGGGGTTCAGACGCACTTATTTGTTGTAAAATTACTTCAGTCACTTTTCGGGAGGTATTTATGCGTAAAGAAAGATGTATCTGGATTAGCAAGATTTTACTTATTTCCGTGGTTATACTCCCCATTTTAACGGCTTGTGTCGCTGACGGGTCGGGGACAAAGAACACTCATTGGCTGCCTCTGGCAATCGGCATCCTTTTGATTTTGGGATTAATTGGTGCGGTTGTATACCTGTTTTCTACCCGAAAGTTGCAGAAATGGGCAAGCGAAGGTGTTGGATTGGGCAAGTCAAAGTATCAGGCTTCACGATTAGGCAACGAGAAGAAAAAGATTGACAAAACCAAATCTGTATTAGTGGACGAATTGGGTGTCAAGATTTGGGAGGCTAAAATCGAGCACCCTGTCTATGCAGAAGACTGGAGCCGGCTTACAGCGCTGGAAAACCAACAAGGGCCGATCCTGGACGATATCAGGCGCCTCGAAGCGGAGTCCCTAAGGGTCAAGGAGCAACGCGATGCACGGTCTGATGAACTTAATCGACAGATTAATAATTTGCAGACACAGATCCAGAATCTAAATGCACGTCTCTCAGTACTCAAGGGAAGTCAATCAACGACAGAGAAAAATTATCAGGCACTTCAACAGCGCAGCAATCATTTAATTGCTGAGATTCATACTCTGCAGACACACATTACGCAGGTTCAAACCTCCAACGCGCCCGATCGCGATCAACAAATTTTTACTATGAATAATTCCATAGCCACCCACAATAGCGAGATTTTGTCTATCTCCAACCAGGTGCCAGGGGTACAGTCAGAGTTAACAAGATTACGCAATGAGCAAGCTCCCTTGTTGGCAGAACTGGACCAGATCAAAATTGAATTGAGTGCCACCCAGGACAAGCTCAAACAAACGGTTCCGCCCCTGGATGTTCAGTTGAACAATCTCAAAGAGACCATTAAATCGAAACAAGAGGAAGTTTCCGCAATCAAGACCACGATGCAACCGATTATCACTGGATTGGGTCCACTGGCTGAACAAGCTCGACCCGATTCAGTAGCGCTGAACGAACTTTACTCAAAAATTGATGTGGAAAAATCAAAATTGGGATCTGTAACCTCTGAAGTAGATCTGACGCTCGACCGTATCGAGGCAACCGACAAAAATTCGGCACGCAATTTTTACCTGATGATGGCAGGCGGGTTGGTTGTATTGGCGATGGCCATCTATTTAATTGTGATCAGTCTTTGATAGATTGCTTTAGAAACAAAGAAACCGGGCGGAAGCTTTTATCTGCCCGGTTTTACTTGATATCGAAAAGACTCTAATTTCTAAAGTTCTTCGTCCACGATTGTTTCGACCAGCTCAAGGAATTCTTTCCACTCTTCTTTGAAGAAGTGCAGGGTAACATTGTTCAGTTCGAGGTGATAAGTTGATTCGCCATCTGGTTCGTCAGCGCGCCAGGCCAGATAGTTCTCAGTCTCAGCAATTGTGTTGGTCACGGGTTCTTTTTCTTCCATGGTTGTCTCCTATGATTGTTTTGGAGAATTATACTGCGTGAGGAGACAATTCACACGTCATAATCGCGTCTTCATCGTGTATTGGTTGATTTCCGTAATTTGGGCTATTGTTGTCGTTTGGCGAGCAGCTTTGTGGCGGTCAATTTTAACCACTCTCGGACAGATTTCCACCAAGATTTGACTTTTTTAGCCACCACTTGCATCCACTTCATGATGACTGGTTTCTTGCGTGGTTTGAAGTACGAGATGCCTTCCCATGGGTCGCGATCGGTAAGTTTATTGATCAGATAGGTCAGTAAAAGTTTCGCAGAAGCAAAAAATGGTGCTGCCAGGATAATACCAAGCAGACCAAAAAGCTGTGCACCAATAAGAGCGGTTAACAAAATGGCAGCCGGATGGACTTCGAGAGCCTGCCCCATAATTTTGGGTGTCAGCCAGTGATCCAGCAAGGTGTCCACCACCAGAGCGACGGCAAGAATGATTCCCGTATACGCCAGAGGTGTCAGCCCCCAGGGTGGTGTGCGTAAGAAGGAGGCGATAATGAATGAAATCCAGCCAAGCCAGGCACCGATATAAGGAATAAATCGACCAAAGCCTGCGATTAGAGCGCAAATAATGAAATAAGGTAAACCCATGATGCCAAGCCACCCTGTGTAAATGAGTATCGCTACGCCAACAATGGTGAACTCACCGCGCACAAAGGAATCAAAGATATTTGAAATTTCTTTGCCCATACGTTTCTGGTCTGCCTCATACCCTGGCAGTTTGAATACAACCATACGATTCTTCGCCCCTTCTGATTCAGAACTCAGGAACAAAGAAACCATAAAAACGATGACAAAATTAAACAGAAAGGTTCCAAGCCAGCCAATGACTTTTGCAGCGACGGTCCCTGCTTGACCTAAAATGGGTTGAATACGCTCAGTAATTTGACTGGTAATAAATTGGGTGGAAAGAGAAGGGGTCTGGAAGTGCAGCGGTCCAATCACAATCTCTCTGTTGGAATACTTTTGCAGGAATTCGGTTACTGCACTGACATCTGTTTGAAGGTTGTTAACCAGCGTTTCAATTTGAGTATACAGGGAGGTCCCACCTCTTGCAATCAAAAACAAGATCAAGGCTGCCACTGCTAAATAGACAATCAAAACCGCAACGCCCCAACTAATTTTCAATCGTGTGTTGATGAAACGCGCAATGGGATGCAATAAGATGGACAATAATATCGCCAAAAGCAGCATGCTGAGGTATTGATTGAATCGAACGACCAGAAAGCCAGCGATTACAACCAGAATTAAGCCTACAATTATTTTGGTCACATTTGACCATTTTGGTGAGGTCGGGGGAACTTTTGACGTTTCGCGAGCTTCGGAAGTTTCTGAGATTGGCTCGGTCAACTGGGTGTCTGATTTCGAATTTCTTTTTTCCATCCATTAATTTTAACCGTTAAACTGATTAATTGTTTGAAAGCCTGCTATGGGAAGTGTCCAACCCTATCCAGCCGGCAGTATCTCATAAAAGAGTGCGTGGCTTACACAAATTGTTATACGTCACAGGAGCAATCGTGAAAGTTATCGAAAAAATATGGGATGATTACAACATGAAATTTGCAACTTAAATATAGAGTTAGGTTGCTGAAGATGAGGAAATCGTCAAGAAAGAACTGTCATCGTGCTTATCGACAATGATTAATGAATTGCCAGACAAATACCTTAACGCCATCCAACTGTCTGAAATGGAAAACAAAACGCAAAAAGAAGCTGCTGAACACGAGGGCATTTCTTTATCTGGCGCAAATCACGGGTACAAAGAGGTAGAATATTATTGAAAGTTATGTTGCATGACTGGTGTCGATTTTAGATTTATAAAAATAATCAAGTTGTTTCGTATGAGAAAAAGGAACAGGGATGCAAAAACTGTTAGTTCTTTTTTTTGAGCCCTTATCCGCCCTTCTCCGACTAAATAGATGCAGATACTTTTACAAACCATCATAACAAAGGAACTAACATGACTCAAGTAGGAAACGATAATATACGTAAGGCAGTACGTGAACATTATGGTAAAGTGGCAGAAGTTGGAAATAGTGGTTGTGGTTGCTCTGGAACTTCATGTTGCGAAGAACCTGGCACCGATGCCAAAGCTGTGTCAATCGAGCTTGGCTATTCAATCTTTGATGTAAATCAAGTTCCGGTGGGTGCAAATATGGGTCTGGGTTGTGGAAACCCCAAAGCGATTGCTTCACTGAGAACCGGTGAGACTGTCCTGGATTTAGGCAGCGGAGGCGGTTTTGATTGTTTTCTTGCCGTTAAAGAAGTTGGCGCATCCGGAACAGTAATAGGAGTTGATATGACGCCGGAGATGGTGAGCAAGGCAAGAGCTAATGCCGAAAATGCTGGCTATAAAAATGTGGAATTTCGTCTCGGCGAAATTGAAAATCTGCCTGTAGCTGACGGCGTGGTCGATGTCATTATTTCCAATTGCGTTATTAATCTTTCGCCTGAAAAATCAAAGGTTTTTCAAGAATCATTCAGGGTCTTGAAACCTGGGGGCCGACTGGCTATTTCAGATGTTGTTGCCTTTACTGAGATACCGGAAAATCTGAAAAATGATACGGCATTGTTGACTGGATGTGTATCAGGTGCATCATCAATTACAGAGATCGAATCCATGCTTAATGAAGCAGGATTTGAAGCCATAAAAATAAATCCGAAAGACGAAAGCAAAGATTTTATTAAAAATTGGGCTCCGGACAGTAAGATTGAAGATTATGTGGTTTCTGCGACTATTGAGGCAATCAAACCAAAGGCATAAAAAGGCCTGTCCACGCTACCGCCCACCACATCTAACGAAGCCGGTAGATTGTCACGCTTACATCTACAGCGCGGACCGAGTTGTGTTAACGGCTACAAATTCCTCCAGACAATGAGTGGGTAAACTATCTTTTCTAATTGAGCCGCCTTCCATTTGGGGAGCGGTTTTGTTTTCAGAAAACGCTGGAAAGTCCAAGGAACCTGAATGCCTGAATTAGCACAATTGCTTATTCAATAAGAGCGCAACATTTCCTTTTTTTTCTCTGAGTTAACCCTATTGCTTGAACAGCGTTTATTTTGTGATGTCTGTGTTGAGTTCTTATCATTTTTATCCTTGCTCCCTTGGCTTTAGTTTTGGCCTGTTGGTTTCTGCTCTATCTTTCCTTTTTCTAAATCTTTCTTGTCTTATTCATATAAAGAATTGCTAATGTGTGTGTTGGCAACCATTTTTCAACAACTATTAGAGAAAAGGTAATTTAACGGTAGAATCAAGCAACTATTTTGGGAGTCAAAGGAATTATCATGCAATACAGACCCTTCGGAAAAACAGGCGACAAAGTATCAGCACTCGGATTTGGTTGTATGCGTTTACCGCTCAATAGCGAAGACAGCGGTGACATTGATGAAGTTAAATCCACAGCCATGCTGCGGCATGCCATTGACAACGGGGTCAATTACATTGACACAGCCTACTCTTATCACCGTGAACAAAGTGAGCTGTTTGTTGGCCGGGTTTTGCAGGATGGATACCGCGAAAAAGTATATCTGGCGACAAAACTCCCTTCCTGGTTGATCACTACTCAGGATGACATGGAACGTTTTCTCAACGAACAGCTAACCAAGTTACAGACTGACCATATCGATTATTATCTCCTGCACGGGTTGAATGCCAGGCATTGGAAAAACTACATGGATCTGAATGTGTTTGACTGGGCTGAAAGAAAATTAGCAGAAGGCAAAATCAGGCATTTGGGTTTTTCCTTTCACGACAAATTTCCGGTCTTCGAAGAAATTCTGAACGGGTACGATCATTGGGATTTCTGCCAGATCCAGTATAACTACCTGGATTTTGACGACCAGGCTGGACAGCGCGGTTTGGAAGCGGCGGCTGACAAAGGTTTGGGTGTAGTGGTAATGGAGCCGTTGCGGGGCGGGAATCTGGCTAAGAATCCTGGTCCGAATGCCGTTATGGATATCTTTGACCACAGCGGGAAGAATTGGACCCCTGCGAATTGGTCGCTGCAATGGATCTGGAACCAGCCCGAGGTCTCGCTATTGCTCTCCGGCATGACCACGCTGGAGCAGGTGGAACAAAACCTGGTTTCTGCGGCTCAATCCGGCGTGGGTACTTTAGCTGATGACAACCTAAAAACAATCGAAGAAGTACGCAAGGTCTATCAGCATCTGGCACCCATACCTTGCACCCATTGTGAATACTGCTTGCCCTGTCCAAGTGGAGTTGCCATTCCCACTATTTTCCATATTTATAATGAATCCAACATGTTTGACCAGATGGAGCGTGGAAAACGCTGGTATAACGGAGAGGTCAAGCCTGAGAATCAGGCTGATCAGTGTGTGGAATGTGGGCATTGTGAAGAGATGTGCCCCCAGAATATCCAGATTATTGACTGGCTAAAAGTTGTCCATAAGGAGTTGGAACCCATCAGATGACCTCGGTAACCCCTAAAAACCCCTCACAATCGGAACACGAGGGTTTTGTCATTGCTATTGTGTTTCTAACCTTTGTCGCTTTACTGATGGCATGGCTTAGGTTTACACCTGAAGGGTTTTGGGAGAAACTTTCGGCAGTTGGCTACTCAGTCTGCCATCAAATGACTACACGGACTTTCCACGTGGAGGGCCACGCCTTTCCGCTTTGCGCGCGCTGTACGGGGATGTTTCTTGGTGCGATGGTCGGACTGGCGTATCATCTTAGCTGGGGCAGGAAAGGATCGTTTCCTCCTTTGCCGATCATGTATGTATTGGCATTTTTCTTGGCGGCTTTTGGCATCGACAGCATTAACTCGTTCACTCAATTATTACCTTGGGCGAATCATTTGTACGAAACCACCAACATCACAAGGATTATCTCCGGTGCTGGGATGGGGGTAATGATTAGCGCGATCATTGGCCCTTTATTCAATCAAACTGCATGGGCGGATGTGGTCCCGGAACCAGCGATGAGCAACTTCAAAAAGCTGATAAATGTTCTGGTCGTATTAGCGGTACTGCTGCTTGGGATCGTGGGCGAATACGTTCCGGTAATGTACTTTGCGGCTGTAGCAGGCGGTCTCTCGGTTTTTTTGTTGATTAGCGTTTTGTACACGATTTTGGCGATACTGTTACTGCGCAGGGATGGAAAGTTAATGCACAACCGTGAATTGGTCTTGCCTGCGCTTATAGGGATGTGTTTTGCCTTGGTTCAGATCAGTTTCATGACGCTCATCCGATACTCGCTGACCCATTCCTGGCTGCCAATTAACCTTTGATTATCTACTGTTATGTCTCAACTTGTTGTATATAATTCATTAAATGCCTTTATAGCGTATAAGAAAGAAGAAGAAAAATGGAAGTTGTTGGAGGGATTTTAGGAGCGTTTGGACTGTCAGCTTCGGCTGGTTTGAACGCATATATTCCGCTTTTGGTGGTGGCGGTAATGGCTAAGTTTACGCCATTGCTCAATTTGAACGGTCGCTGGGAAGCTTTGACTAGTTGGTGGGTAATCGGGATCCTGGCAGTTTTGGCCTTGATTGAGTTTGTGGCCGATAAGGTGCCCGCGGTGGACCATGCCAATGACGCGATCCAGACCTTTATCAGGCCAGTAGCAGGCGCGATTGTTTTCGCTGCCAGCACCAATACCATCACAGAAGTCAACCCGATTTTGTCATTGGTTGCTGGGTTGTTAGTAGCCGGCTCGGTGCATACTGTCAAATCGGCGGCTGTACGACCGCTGGTCACTGCGTCAACCGCAGGAGTGGGTGACCCAGTCATCAGCTTCATCGAAGACATCCTGGCAACGCTGGTATCGGTGCTTTCGGTGGTCATGCCCATCCTGATGGTGATCGTTTTGGTATTAGTGATTTGGTGGATCGCATCCTGGCTCAGCAAGCGTAAACGTGCCAGGATAATAACCAATTAGTTCAAGGAAACAGGAGGAAGTTCATGACCTACAGCCAACCACAAAATAGTTTTCAGCCGCAAGAAACCTCGACTTGGGCCATCGTTAGCCTGATCGGTGGCATCGTCAGTTTCATTTTTGCTCCATTTATTGGAGCAGTTGTGGGAGTAATCGCTGGTTATATTGCCAAGAAGGAAATCCGCGAAAGTAATGGTCGACTGTCTGGCGAAGGTTTAGCCACCGGCGGTTTAATTATCAGTTGGGTGAACATTGCACTCTCGTTCGTGGCTTGTGTGTTTACGGTCCTGGTGTTGGCTGGGGTGTTTGGAAGCGCTGTCCTCTTTGGGCCACTTACAGGTTTGTTTAAGTAGATCTTAGCTCTGCGATCGTCCTTCGCAAGAAGACTTTTTCGATTCAACCAGGGTGAGAATCTGTTCTACAGCCTGCCAGCAGTGGCGTTGGGTTTCAAAGTCGAGATCGAGTGCTCCGAACTCATCCAGATCGATTAGGGCGACCTCACCTTCAGGGAAGACCAAGACGTCCAGAGCTAAATCTACCCAGCGAATGAGGTGAGGTTCAAAAATGGCAGGTCGGGTGATGTTGAAGTACCAGACTTTCGGATGAGCATTACTGGGTGTATAAATTTCGAAAACGTTGTACCAGCGATCCGAGTAATAAGTTTCGATGAAGTGATCACCCGTCGAAAGGGTTACCCGACCAAGTTGCCCGGGCTTTCCATTGAACTCTGCGCTGACCTGCCTGAGGTTACCTTCAGCCTGTAACAATTGTGCCTGCCAGCCAAAAGATAATGACCCATCCGGATTTAGTTTTTCAATTTTGTAAAACTCTGGTTCAGCCATTGTTCAATTATTCAGCAGTTGGAGTCTGTCGGGTGAGATCGAGACAGTGATCTCTGAGCCGGCCGGGTAAGGCTTTGGAGAGCGAGCATCAAGGTTGACACCCGCACTTTCCAGCTGAAGGTGCCAGAATTCCCCCATAAAGACCGAGTCTATAACGCGAGTTTGAAAAGAATTGGCACCCGATGCTTCTGTTAATCCTATTTGTAGATCTTGAGGTCTGATCAGGAGCATGCATTCGCCTCCCGGATCAGAACTGCATGGCTCGCTCAGGGTGAACCCTCCGATCGACGTGCTGACATGCATGGAGTTATCGCATGCAACACGTGCTGGAAGTAGATTGCCAAGCGCCAGAAAGCCTGCCAGCCAGGCGTTAGCGGGATGATCGAACAATTCTTGAGGGGTGCCGGATTGGATAATGTGTCCGTTGTGTAAAACAGCCAGTCGGTCAGCGCTGGCGAAGGCTTCTTCGCGGTCGTGGGTGACGTAAATGGCGGGTTTACCGCTGGCAGATAGAACGCTGCGTAGCTCATGCATCAGTCCAACGCGCAGGGCGTGATCGAGCGCGCCTAAGGGCTCGTCGAGCATCAGCAAGTTGGGATTTGGCGCAAGCGCACGCGCCAGAGCGACGCGTTGTTGTTCGCCACCTGAGAGCTCGGTGACGGGTCGGTTAGCAAAGGCGGACATGCGAATGGTTTCAAGCGCTTTTGCCACGTGGGAATCAAGCTCTGGTGTTTTCATCCCCTGCATGCGTAAGCCAAAAGCGATATTTTGAGCAACTGTGCGGTGTGGAAAAAGCGCGTAGTCCTGAAACATAAGGCCGAAACCGCGCCTGTGTGGTTCAAGTTTAGTGATGTCCTGTCCATCCCACAGGATCTGTCCTGCTTCGGCTTCTTCCAGACCAGCGATGATACGCAGCAAGGTGCTTTTGCCGCTGCCTGATTCACCCAGTAGCCCAAGGATTTCGCCTTGATCCACCGCCAGATCGACATTATCCAGAAGCCAGCGACCTTCAAATTGTTTGCGGATGCCCCTTAGTGACAACATTAGAATAACTCCTCGCCCGGCAATCTGATCTTTTCGATAAAAAGAGTACTGATGACACAAATTGCCATCAGGACCGTTGACATGGCCAAAGCCTGCCCATAGTTTATCGCACCTGGTTGTGAAATGAAACGATAGATCGCGACGGGTATGGTGGGCTGTTGGGGCGACGCCAAAAACGTAGCCGCACCAAACTCTCCCAATGAGATGGTAAAAGCAAAAACCATGCTTACCAAGACAGCGCGCAGCAAAAGCGGCAAGTCCACTTCAAGGAACACCCTTTTTTGGTCAGCACCGAGCATGCTGGCAGCGTCACGCAGGCTTTGCGGAATAGAGCGCAAGGCAGGCAGCAGCGTGCGCAGCACCAAGGGCAAGGCTACCAGGGAGTGGGCGATTGGTATGAGAAGGGGAAAGCTGGGCGAATTCCAGGGTGGGTGATTGAAGACTATCAGGAATCCCAAACCAAGCGTTACTGAGCTGGCGCCAAGAGGTAACATGATGAAAGGTTCCATGAACCGGTTAAAAGGTGATGTGCGGGCCAATGCGTAGGCTGAAATCACACCGATTGCAGTTGAGATGAGCATCGCTAAAGCTGAATAGACAAGTGAATTGCGGATTGCCAATAGAGGTGGAACGTAAAAAAGTGAGTCAGTGCGATTGACGAAAAGTTCCTGATAATAGCGCAGCGTGAATCCGGTTTGCACCGCGCCACGTTCGCCACGTGCGGCATCAAGCGTGAAGACAGAGCGGCTGACCAAGCTCAGCAAGGGCAGTGCCATCAGGCAAATGATCAACAGCGCAACCAGGATGACAAAAGTTTTTTCTCTGCGATTGCGTGGTTTGAGGCGATATTGTGCCTCACCACTCATGGCGGATTTTCCATATTTTGGTTGTCTGACGCGGTTATAGAGCCAGGTAATGGCCAGGGTAAGGACCAGCTGGATGATCGTCAGCAATCCCGCTACGGGCAAGTTGAGGCGCTGCATGGCTTGAGTGTAAATCTCGACTTCAAGGGTGGCGAAGCGCGGACCACCCAGCATCATGATGACCCCAAAACTGGTGAAGTTGAACAGAAATACCAATAATGTTGCACCCGTCAGTGTCGGCATCAACAGGGGCAACGTGACTTCACCAGCCGCGCGCAAGGGAGAAGCCCCCAACATGCGGGCTGCATCGGTCAGTCGTGGGTTGAGCCGGCTCAGCGTGGAACCCACCATGCGGATGATGATGGAGGAGTTATAGAAGACATGTGCCAGCAGGATGGCCGGCAGACTGTTAAGCATATTGAGCGGTGGGTTGCTGAGGTCAAAAAGCGCCATCAATCCCAAGTTGAGCCAACCGCGCGGCCCGATCAGCGAGTTAAAAGCCGTCGCGACCACCACCGTGGGCAGAATGAAGGGTAATATGCTGAGCATGCGCAGACTTTTACGTCCCCAGAAATCGAATCGCGCGAAGATATACGCCGCAGGAAGCCCGACAACCAAGGTCAGCAGCGTTGACAGGCTGGCTTGATAGAGCGTAAAAAAGAAAGGCTGGCTGACCTGTTTTGGGTCAAAGGTTTGCCAGCCAGCACTGAACGCCGGGGAAAAGACCAGCCGAAAAATAGCTACTAATGGCTGGTAGAAAAAGTAAACCAAAAAGGCGACAGGAATAACCCAAATCAGAGTTTTTTGCCAACCTGGTTTATGCAATGTATTCATAGTATTGCTGAGTTATTTCAACATCAGGTCAGACCAGGCTTGCACCCAGGCATCGCGGTTTTCGGCGATGAGTTTGGGACCGAGCGTTGCAGCTTTGGTGGGTGTCTGAGACGCTTTGACGAAATCCTCGGGTAAGGCAGCGTCGTTGAGAACTGGATAAACAAACATCTGCAAAGGCATATCTTCCTGAAAGTCCTTGCTCAGTAAGAAATCGATGAATTTTTCAGCCAGTGCACGGTTTTGGGTGCCCTTAAGGATACCGGCGAATTCGATCTGCCGCCAACACATATTTTCGCCTGTCAGTGAGCCGGTTGGGGCTTCGTCCAATTTGGGGTCCGAGTAGACCAGTTCAGCGGCTGGGCTGGAGGCGTATGAAACAACCATGGGTTGGGGTCCTCGGCCAGAGGAGCCAGAGAAGTTGGTGTAGTAGGCTGTTTCCCAGTCCGAGACGATGACAACCCCGTTCTCTTTCATCGCCCCCCACCAATCCAGCCAACCAGCCTCGCCAAAAGTGGCGACCGTGGTCAGTAAGAATGCCAGACCAGGAGAAGAAGTAGCCGGGTTCTCGACCACCAACATTTCATGGTAGGTGGGGTCTTGAAGTTGGACAAGTGTCTCTGGGAGGGGTAGGTTTTTCTCAGCAAAAAACTGTTTGTCGTAGTTAATGCATACATCGCCATAATCAATGGGCGTCACGCGATAGCTGGAATCCAATTGGAAATCGCTGGAGACATCCTTGAGTGATGGGGGCTGGTAAGTTTCAAAAAGCCGCTGATCAAGCGCGCGGGAAAGGAAGGTGTTGTCGATTCCATAGAAGACGTCCGCGCTGGTGGATCCAGAGGCAGCAGAAAGAATTAGCCGATTTAACGCGCTGCCCGCGTCCCCGCCTTTGACAAAAGTGATTTTCACATTGTTTAGGCTTTCAAACGCGGTGATCAAACTTTTTGAAACTGCAAATGAGTCGTGGGTCATCACTGTCAGAGTCTGAGGTTCTTTAGGTTCAGGCGTAGCAGGAACCGCAGTGGGTGTTGGAGTCTTGATGCAGGCAGATAACATCAATGCGACTGTGAGAACTGAGAATAATAATCGTTTTTTCATGCTTTTCCTTTATAACCGGTTATTGGTTTAGTATGGATAATGAACAGAGCTCCTTCAGTCAGACGAATGGTGACACTGTTTGCGGTGGCTACATTGCTTACCCCCCGGGACTGCCAGGGTAGTAGAGTCTCATCATTTAAGGGGTATTGCAAGTTTTGGGTAGTAATCCCCTTGGCTGAAATGCCCCAAGGGATTAAAGACACCAAGTCGCCAGGTTGGGTCGAAATGGAACGTTTGCCATGGTTGTTGACCATAACAATTGTGGTTTTGCCATCATCAAGTTTGACGTCAGTTTTCAGCAAATCGGGACTGGCGAGGAGGGACATGTTTGCCAGGGAATGATCGGGATGAGAACCTTGCGCGTAGGCGATGACAATGTGTTTGAATCCACGCGTGAGAACAACACCCAATGCCAATTCAAGGTCCGTTTGATCTTTGACTGGGGAAAAGCGGAGAATTTCAACGTCAGCTGCTTCACAAAGGGCCAATTGATGCGGCTCAACAGAATCGAGATCGCCAACCAACAGATCTGGCAGACGATTACGAGCGAGGATGTGACGCAAGCCGCCATCGACCGCTACCAGCCAATCGGATGGTTCAATTTTCACCGAGAAACCTGGTGTCGCATCGCCGTTGACGAAGAGAACGACACGTTTATGTTTGTTCATAAAAAACCTCCTATAAGGAGGGTTGGGAAATGTTGTTTCACGCATCCCTCCGCCGGCATTATCCGGATCAGGTTAAGCGGGTCGGAAGCTTTGCTTCCCTCTCAGCCATCGAAGGCTCCCCGTGGTTTGTTCTATTAATTTTACCACATCGGAAAACTTGAATCGAAGCCAATATAGCGACTTGCACAAAAAAAAACTCACGGATCGCCTTCCTGAATTCTATGCCGGACCAGTTCCTCATCTGGATGGTTTTTGCAGATAATATTTATGAATCTTGGTTATTTATCTTGACACCCATCCAAGCCGTGATAATATCAAAAGTGTATAATGTGAAATAGCTCACATTGTCAAAGAGGAGGAGTTTGGTTGTCAGTGATTGCCAAGTGCATTGTGGAAACACTTTGAAATCCTGCCTACGCGCTCCCTAACCCCAATCTAAGCAAAAAATTCAACAGGAGGAACGTAATGAAGCAATCGAAAGTCATCTTTTTGATCACCGCCATTTTAGTTTTTAGCCTCGTTCTTAGCGCTTGCCGCACAACGCCCGCTGCACCAGTAGCTGAAGAACCAGCGGCTAAAGACTATAAGATCGGTATTCTCACAGGGACGGTTTCACAGGGTGAAGAAGAATATAACGAAGCCGTAAACCAGAAGAAAGCCTACGGCGATATGATTGTCCACAGCACATATCCCGACAACTTCACCACCGAAACCGAAACCGTGATTTCGCAAGCCCTGCAAATGGCCTCTGATCCCAAAGTCAAGGGCATCGTATGGGTTCAATCCATTCCTGGTGCCTCGGCTGCAATTGCCAAGGTAAAGGAAATTCGCCCCGACATCTTCTTTATTTCTGGTGTTCCGGGTGAGGATCCTGGCGTAATTTCCCCCAAGTCGGAAATCGTCATGAGTGTTGATGAAATTTCGATGGGCCGCACTATCCCCGCCGAAGCCGCCCGAATGGGTGCCAAGACCTTCATTCACTACTCATTCCCACGCCACATGAGCTATGCGACCATCGCTGCCCGCCATGCGATTATGGTGGAAGAGTGCAAGAAGCTCGGCATCGAATTTGTTGATGTTACCGCTCCCGATCCCACCGGCGACGCCGGCATCACTGGTGCACAGCAATTCATTACCGACGATGTAAAACGCCAAATTGAAAAATATGGCAAAGATACCGCTTTCTTCTCCACAAACTGCGGTATGCAGGAACCTCTGATCCGCGAGGTTTGGAATAATGGCGCTATCTTCCCGCAGCAGTGCTGCCCCAGCCCCTATCATGGATATCCCACCGCTTTGAACATCGATGTGGCCGGTCATGAAGGCGATGTGCAGTACATGCTCGATCAGATCAAAGCCAAGCTCACTGAGAAGGACCAGCAGGGTCGTATGTCCACCTGGGGTGTTCCGATCAACATGCTGATGATTGACGCCGGTGTACGCTTTGCTATGAAGGTCGCCGAAGGTAAAGCCGTTGCTACAGATATGGAAGCCTTTAAGGCTACCGTCAATGAAGCTGCTGCCGCGCGCAACGTTGGCAATCTGGAATTCTCCATCTATGAAGAGGCTGGAGTCAAGTACGACAACTATCTGTTGCTCCTGGCTCCATTCTACGATTTTGCCTCGTAAGCTCTTCTTCAACGCTTAAGTTTAGGTGCGTCGGTTTATGATAAGCCGACGCACCTTTTAGAAGGTCAACAAGGAGAAAACCTTGGAAAAAGATTTAGCCCCTTCTTCAAATCAGGGAATACCCGATTCCAACTACTTGCTCTCCATGGAGAAAATCTCCAAAGAATACTACGGAAATCGGGTACTAAAGAATGTTAATTTTCAAATTAAGCCTGGTGAGATTCACGCTTTAATTGGGGAAAACGGTGCTGGAAAATCTACCTTGATGAACATCCTCTTCGGAATGCCTGTGATTAATAGCACGGGGGGGTTCGAAGGGGTGGTGAAAATCAATGGCGAACCGGTCGTTATCGACAGTCCTCACAAAGCCATGCTCAGTGGCATCGGCATGGTTCATCAGGAATTCATGCTGATACCTGAATTTACGGTCACGGAGAATGTCAAAATTGGCCGTGAGATCGGTGAACCCAACGCCCTTAGCAAGCTCTTTGGTCCCCTACTTGAAAATCTGAATTGGAAGCGGATGTCTAAAGATGCCCGCCGCGCGCTGGATTCAATCGGGATGATGAACATCGAAGAATATGCCATGGTCGCAGGTATGCCGATTGGCTACAAACAATTCGTTGAAATAGCCCGTGAGATCGACAAGGCTGGTATCAAATTACTGGTCTTTGACGAACCAACTGCGGTCTTAACCGAAAGCGAAGCAGAAAAACTTCTTGAGATCATGCGCCTTATTGCTTCGAAAGGCATCGCAATTATCTTTATTACTCATCGCCTTACTGAAGTCATGGAAGTCGCTGATAGCATCACCATTTTGCGCGATGGCGAATTTGTCGCACGCAAAGCGATCAAAGACACCAATGTCATCGAAATCGCCGAGCTGATGATCGGGCGCAAGATGGAGAAAGTGATTGATGTCGCAGGACTAAATTCCCGCCGTATCTCTGATGACAACATCGCTCTTGAATTAGTAAACTACAATGTTGAGATGCCCGGTGAGCAGGTCAAGGGCATTGACCTCAAGATCCGTGAAGGTGAAATTTTTGGTTTTGGTGGTCTGGCCGGTCAGGGGAAGATTGGTGTAATCAACGGTATCATGGGGCTCTTCCCTGCAACAGGCGAGGTGTATGCCAATGGCAAGAAACTTGACTTGACAAAACTGGGTGAAGCCCTTCGGAACGGGATTGCGTTTGTCTCTGAGGATCGCCGCGGTGTTGGGCTTTTGTTAGGTGAATCCATTGAACGCAACATTACTTTTACTGCGATGCAGATTAATGGGGATTTCCTGAAGAATATCGGTATCATGAAGATTCTCGACTCAAAAAAAGCCAACGCCCACGCTCGGGAAATGATCCGTGTCCTTGACATTCGCTGCATTGGACCCCACCAAACAGCTGGCAGCTTGTCTGGCGGAAATCAGCAAAAAGTCTGTTTGGCCAGAGCTTTGACCATGGCGCCGCGCATTCTGATTGTGGCAGAGCCCACCCGGGGAATCGATGTTGGCGCAAAGAAACTGGTGCTGGAGCACCTGGCTAAGATCAACAAAGACATGGGCATGACAGTGATCATGATCAGTTCTGAATTGGTAGAGTTGAGGTCACTCTGTGATCGAATCGCTATTGTCTCAGAGGGAAAAATTATCTCAATCATGAAACCAGACGATTCAGACGCAGCCTTTGGTTTGGCCATGTCTGGCATCAGCGCGGAGGCAGTCGCATGAAAGGATACAAAGCTTTTATTGATAAAGTAGGCCTTCCACGACTGATCATCGGCGCATTCTTTGTGTTTCTGGTCATCGCAGCACTCTTGCTGGGTCTTAGACCGGGGGATGTCTTTAGTGATGTGCTCAGGCGCTGGCTGATGTATAGCATCCTGGTGCTTGCCATGGTGCCAGGTATACAGAGTGGCATTGGCTTGAACTTCGGTATCTCTTTGGGTATCGTTTCAGGCTTGTTAGGTTCTGTGTTGGCGATGGAGTTTGCCTTCACAGGTGCCTGGGTGGACAAGTTTGGCACCGGCGGAGCTTGGTTGACACTCTTGGTGGCGTTATTGATAGGTATCGCCTTTGCGGTGGTATTCGGAATATTGTATGGCATGTTGCTCAACAAGGTCAAGGGCTCTGAAATGACCGTCTCGACCTATGTTGGGTTCTCCGTCATTGCCTTCATGAACATCATTTGGTTATCTTTCACCTTCAAAAACGGTGAACTGATCTGGCCAATGCAAGGCAAGGGTTTGAGAAATGTGGTGAGCCTGGCCGGCAGTTTTGGCGGCTTCTTGAGCGATCCGGATATCGTGGCTGCAACCCAACCCGCCTGGCTGCAATGGCTGGCTTTTAGGGTGGGTACCGTCAGCATTCCCTTGGGTTTGATCATTTTCTTCTTGCTGTGCTGCTTGATCGTTTGGCTTTTCATGCGCAGTAAAGCAGGCATCGCCATGAGCGGTGCTGGTGAGAACCAATTGTTTACCCAGTCCAGTGGTATCAATGTTGACAAAATGCGCATTTTGGGTACCACGGTTTCAACCGTGCTTGGCGCGGTGGGCATCATCATGTACGCCCAAACGTATGGATTTCTGCAACTATATAATGCCGCGTTGATGATGGGTTTTGCTTCGGTGGCAGCCATTTTGATCGGTGGAGCGACTGTTACAAGGGCGTCTATCAGTAACGTCATGATCGGCACATTGCTCTTTCAGGGCATTCTGGCGATTGCCCTACCGGTAGTGAATGAAGCGCTTAAAATTGGGACGTTGCCGGAGGTGTTGCGAATTATCATCTCGAATGGCATCATTCTTTACGCGCTCTCTAAAACGCAAGGAGGTAACCGATGAAAAAGCCTACCTCTTCCCTCAACAAAATTGGCAGGTTCTTGTTTGACAATAAGGTGATCCTGGTATTCGCGCTGGTGGTGATTGGCGCTATTCTTGTGTCAGGAAGCCAAATGACCTTTGTGGTGGATGGCATTTTCTCAAGGGTCGGCCGTAACACCTTTACTGTTTTAGCCTTGATTATTCCTGTGCTTGCCGGTATGGGCTTGAACTTTGGTATTGTGATTGGCGCGATTGCAACCCAAATCGCCATTTTCTGTGTCGTTTATTGGGGTTTTACCGGGATCGGGGGCATCCTGTTGGTTGTTCTGATCTGCACACCTATGGCTGCATTTTTTGGTTGGCTGGGCGGCAAGCTCTTCAACCGCATGAAAGGTGCGGAGATGATCGCTGGTTTGATCCTGGGGTACTTCGCCGACGGTCTATATCAGCTGCTTTTTCTGGTGTTGATTGGCGGGGTCATTCCGGTCAGCCCGTCACGCCTGATCATCGAAGGCGGTGTAGGAGTTAAGAACACTATCGACCTGACTGGCAACCTAAAATATGCCATTGATCTGGTCACGGTCTGGCAAATGCTTCTGGCGGCGTTTGTGATTGGGCTGGTGTTCCTGGTGGTTAAAGCAGTCTTACACTTCACTGGCAAGATGCAGTTTACCAAAAAAGACCTTGTTGCCCCAGGAGTAGTGACGGTGGTGTTTGCCATTGCGCAAGTGCCGTTCATCAAAGACATGCTCTCGATCTCACGCATTAAACTATTGCCAGCGGTTACTATCGGTCTGGCAGTACTGGTGCTGATTCAAATCTATCAGATAGTGCGTAACAAGTTGATCAAAAAGAATCTAAATCCAAAGTTCAACCTGTGGAAGTCGATCGGTTTGATCGTATTGGCTGTCGCACTTTATGCGGCGACGTATATTCGAAGCATTGAGAACGTGCTGAATGTCGTTTCTTTCTCACTGCTGCCGTTCATCCTGATCGGATTGGTGTGGCTTTTCAATGTCAAGATCTTGAACACTCGTATTGGTCAGAACATGCGCACCGTGGGGCAGAGTCAATCCGTGGCGACCGCGTCTGGTATTGATGTCGATAAAACCCGCATTATTGCCATGATCATTTCAACTGTGCTGGCGAGTTGGGGGCAGTTGATCTACCTGCAAAACATGGGCACCTTCTCAACTTACGGTGCGCACTTGCAGATCGGTCAGTTCGCTATTGCAGCGCTGTTAGTTGGTGGCGCTTCCGTGCAGAAAGCTACCAATCAGCAAGCCATTATCGGCGTCATCTTGTTCCATACACTATTCATTGTAGCGCCGGAGGCCGGCAAAGTCTTGTTCGGCAATGCTCAGATAGGTGAATACTTCAGGGTGTTCGTTTCATATGGTGTCATTGCGCTGTCACTGGCGATGCATGCCTGGAAGCGTGCCAAGAAAGAAGACGACCTGATTGTGCCAGCTACGGCTTCTGCACCGACCAATGGGGTAGCAGACTAAAGCACTCTTTGGTAACTCCAATAAAAATCCCCTTCCGTCTTTACTCTGAAGGGGATTTTTTGATTAGGTAAGATAAGATTCGCACCTTAAATGGGGCACGATCCTGAACGCTTGGTAAATTAAAGTTGACCATTTCTTATGACATAGGCAGTTCCAAGTAGAAATCAGTCGAAACTGGAATTGTGTATCTGATCGCAAGTCTCATCTTCGGTACTGCGAGACCGCCTTGGAAAGTGCATCCACCACAAGCTGTAATTGTTCATCGGTCATGCCTGGATATAGCGGCAAGGTGAGTTCGCGCTGGCTGAATTCGACGCTGACCGGCAGGTTTGAGTTGCGACCAGCCTCCTGGTAAATGCTGAATTGGTGAATCAAGGGGTAGTGCCAGCTGGTCTGAATGCCCTGTTCTTTGAGTTGCTGCATGACGGTCTGTTTTGAAACACCTGAAGGTAAAAGAACCGGCATGATGTGATAGGAGCTCTGTCCCCTGACTTCGGCGAAGGGCAGGGTTACCTCAGGCAGGGCTTTGCTGAACTTCTCTCGATACATGGCAACCAATTCGCTACGGCGTTTGTTGCCGGCTGGAATGCGGCCAAGCTGCACCCGACCAATGGCTGAGCGGATTTCATCGATGCGGTAGTTGTAACCGAGGGCGACAATATCATAAGTGCTGGCAGGCCGGAAAGGTGGTCGTCCTGACTTTGGCGCTGGTCAGTGAATTACTGGGTATGGACGTTCCCGAAGAAGTTTTCCAGAAGTTACTGGATGCGGCCATAGCCCCAGAATTATTTGCGAATGCCAGTTCGCAGCTACTTAACAGGCAAAGGCACGAAGATTACCTTACCCCCGACCTGGTCGAATTGTCCCGAAAAAGCAGTCTGTTCGGCACGGTCAAATTGGGCTTGTCACGCATCTTTTTGCCAAGGTTGGTGTTGGCAAGGATCTATGACGTACCGCCCAATTCGGTGCATATTGTGAGTTGTTATTTGAGAAGGCTGCGTGACCTGGTGCGGCAATATGGCAAAACACTGGGCAAGATCAGTGTGGGGGATAACTCGCTCGGGCCAGCTTTAGACGACGGGAAAACCTCCAACGAGTTGCACGCCTGGATGATCCGCAGGGCTTAACAGCGAAAATTTCCTATTAGGAATTAGTTCCAGAAAAAAAGTCTAAATGCGCGCAGGCGATTGAGCATGGGCACCAGCCAATTCCAGCGCGAGAGCAGAGCGATCAAGCGCTTCTCCACCCCCAGACCGAACCAGATCTTGCGGTCACCTCGGTCGATGTGACTGACTTTCCCCAACAGCTGCTGAGCGCTCACCCAACCGTCACTGTAATCGGACAGGTTATCACCCTTCATCAGATACTCGTTTTCCTTTTTTTGGATCATGCGGTGGAGCAGCAGTCGGCCATCCAGCGGATGAATGAACGCGAGCACATCCCCCAGTCGGGGTAACGAGGATAGGAGTTGGACGATCGAGACCGTGTCTCCTGAATGAATGAAAGGTTCCATGCTCCGGCCGCTGGCATTGAAGCGGAAGGTGTTGCCATGGGATAGAGTCTGTAGTAACAGGTCAATTAGCACGTCTGTCTCTGCAACAAACTCCCCTTGAGCAGGCTCAATATTGAGTGGATTTTCAGTTAGCGACATTCGTTCAAGCCGATCTGGGTCGAATGACTGACCGTGCTGAGGACCAAGTGAGGTTGCTGATTGGGTGATTTTATCATAAGCACATAAGACCTGATGACCGCCTGTCTCTTATGGAACCGTTGCACCTCTCAAGCTTGGTTATCAGTTGTCAGCAATTGCCGGAAAGGTTTTGCTGGCAAGCCGGCACTGTTGTAGAGGTTGATTTTCGCATAGTTACGATGCGCGTAGCAAACCTCCAATTCTTTTGCTGATAGAATGCCTTCCGCCTGAAAAGTTACCTTACCTTCTGCAACTGAAATTCTGGAAGGTTTTACTTCTTTCCCATCCCCGAAAACTTCAAGACTTTCCAGATGGTTGCCTTTAAGGGTGAGACCGTCGCCAGCATGGATGAAGGATATAACCAGGTAGTCGCCCTCCACCTTGACCTCACTTACTTCAGGCGCTTCACATAAAATTTCTTCGCCATAGACTTTACCGCGAGCCAGAAGTGCCAGGCGCTCCCCGACCGGACGCTTGTGCTTGGGATGGATATCCAACCTGGAGCCCGCATCCATAATGCTGGCCATGTACGCGCCTGGCATGGTCCTGGATACGATTTTTTGCTGGTCGCGCAGGATCGGATAGTTGACAGCAGTGAACCCCAAATGCTTCTGATAAGGTGCGAGTTGCACAAAAAGAAATGGCAGTTCATCCTGCCAGGCAGCACGCCAACAGCGGATCATGGCGCTGAATAGTTTTGCGTACAGGTCCGCCTTGAGGTCATCTGCCTCACCCTGGTACCAGATGACTCCACGGGTTGAAAACCCAGCGATTTTCTGCAGCATGGTGTGATAAAGAACGCCTGGCCGGTTCTCACTGCGAGGTCCGATTGGCGGCTTTTTTTTTGCGCCTGATTGGACGATTGCGGTAAAAAGTGGAGAGAGGAGTGGGCCGGGGGTTTTCTTTAAGGCCGAGTTCATGAACTTAGTCACCACCCAACTTTGCATATACTTGCGCGATTTCTTTTCCGCCACTAAATATTCAAACAAATCCAGATTTTGGATACCGGCCTGGTACTCGTCCAGATAAACCCGCAGATCTTCATCCGCTGCAAGCAAACTCTCATCCAGCCAGGTGGAGGCGGAGGTACCTCCCCAATTACATCCGACGATCCCAACAGGTACATGCAATTGTTCGTAAATTTGGTTGGCAAAATAGAACCCCACCGCCGAATAGAAGGGGGCATTGGTAGGGTTGAGCGGCCGCCAAAAACCAACCTTGCTATAGTCCTCTTCCTTTTCCTGCCCTTCTAACCTAATCTTTGGGCAGTCATAAAAACGGATATGCGGGTTGTTTGCTTTCGGGATGACTTTGCTCGCTTCGGCGTCATATTCGAGCGGAAATTCCATGTTGGATTGTCCCCCCGCAATCCATACTTCGCCGATTGCCACATTTTCAATCCTGACTTGCTCGTTGCCACTCTGGATCAGCACGGTTTCGCTTTGACTTGCAGTCAGCGGTGCGAGTGTTACTTGCCACTTTCCTTCCGAAATGGGTGCGCTTGAAGACATGCCTTGCACGGTGACGGTAACCTCGGTTCCATCCCCATCACCCCAGAACTTTATGGGTTTGTCCCTTTGAAGCACCATGTCCTTGGAAAATAACCTGTCAACTGTTAGCATGTATGTTTCCTCGCAATCGGCTAGCGTCTGCCAAATTCTACAACCTAATTATCATCCAAATTTCCTGGCTTACATCTTGACTCAATTAACCAGGTTAAAAGCTAATTGTGCCGAAGATGTGGATGCCACGAAATCTAATGATTGGGATGTAAAAGCAGAGTCGTGCCTGAAATTCTTGCGTATTGTGAAACCCATAGGCGGACGGGTTCAGCGGGAAGTCTTGAAGTGACAACTTTCTTTGCCAATACGCTTCGTTTGTTCGGTTGTGAAATTGACGATTCGCCGCTTGAAGTCATGGCAAAGAGAGTATTCCACCCATTTTATGGTTTGATGCGCGGAGAGCCATGGTTCATGAGGAATCATATGGTCTTTGTGCAAAACCAATTCTTAGGTTTGTCTTTCACTTCAGAGAATATGGCTGAACTGATGAAG
>JBASOE010000097.1:0-4603 GCA_049657925.1 Anaerolineaceae bacterium | reverse complement strand
CAGGTCGACCCACCCTACACGTCTGACCCGGTAGGGTGGTGTTGACCCGCTCAAGACCTAAGCCCACTACGGAATATACCGGGTCAACCCACCATCACACTGCACCGTCATTATTGAATCACGGGGTCATGAAATTGATCTACAGGGATGCGGTCAATTTGGCTTCGTAGGTGGGTTGAACCACTCAATACCTAAGCCCACCATAGAGAGGATCGGTTCAACCCACCATCGCACTGCACCGTCAAATTTGAATCACGGGGTCATCGAATTGATCTGTGCGGTGGGTCTGACCTGTTCATGACTCATGAGAGATTCTTGGAAATGTCCGTCCAGGTCGACCCACCCTACATGGATTTGGTCCATATGCCCCCGTAGGGTGCGGTGGACCCACTCAAGACCTAAGCCTATCACGGAATCGACGGGTTCAACCCACCATCCCACTGCATCGTCATTTTTGAATCACGGGGTCATCAAATTGACCTTTGTGGTGGGTCGGACCTGTTCATGACTCATGAGAGATTCTTGGAAATACCCGCCCAGGTCGACCCACCCTACAGGTCTGACCCGGTGCGGTTGAACCGCTCAAGACCTAAGCCTACCACGGAATTTACCGGTTCAACCCACCATCACATCGCACACTCATTTTTGAATCACGGGGTCATCAAATTGATCTGTCTGGTGGGTCGGACCTGTTCATGACTCATGAGAGATTCTTGGAAATGCCCGCCCAGGTCGACCCACCCTACAGGTCTGACCCGGTGCGGTTGAACCGCTCAAGACCTGAGCCTACCACGGAATTTACCGGTTCAACCCACCATCACTATAATCGATTGTTCGCCTTACCGAAAACCATGGTGACAACCCACAAAAATACTTTTGATCTTTTTTGATATCAAGCTCCTCACCACCCCTGCGGGACGTCGAATGCATGTAAAGTACTCAACCTGTCTCAGGTTATCGGGCCGAGTCCTCGTACAAGGGCGAGATTGGTGCAATTTTCACCCATCCGCCAATCACATTGCAAATACCACCACGTAGAGCGCGATGAGTGCTCACTTCACCCATCCGCCGAATTCATCAAAAATTCTGGCATATCTGTTTGCAGGATATGCAACCCTGGGGCGCTTCTCTTAACAGGTTTATTTGTCACTGGTTGGTATAATCTCTGATGATGATAGTCTCTATTGATAACCACTTGGTAAGCAGTCTGTTGCCTGACCGACCCATCCTAAGTCACAAAAACAACTTTGGGTCAGCACTTATCGTTGCAGGCTCACGCCATTACACTGGCGCGGCACTCCTAGCTGGTGAAGCCTGTCTGAGGTCTGGCACGGGTTTGGTTTTCATGGGTGTTCCTTCCTGCCTGCACACAGTCTTGGCTGGCATACTCCCCGAAGCAATTTGGGAGATTCTCCCCTCTGAAGATGGCGCTTTGATCGAACAAGCTGTGTCGGAAATCCCAAGGCTGTTGGAGAGCAAAACGTCTTTTTTGCTGGGGCCAGGAATTGGTCAGTCAGCAGGGACAAGAGCATTTATTAAGAGACTCTTTGAACAGGTGTGGTGTAATGCCAATCCCCAGATACCTATCCTGCTCGACGCGGATGCCCTCAATTTGCTTTCATCACTTTCCAACTGGCCTGCACTACTTTCCCCCCAAACAATACTTACGCCACATTACAAAGAAATGGCAAGGCTGACCGGTCTGTCAGTGCAGGAAATTGGCGAGAATCCGATTCAGATAGCCTCAACTTATGCTCAGCAGTGGCAGGCAGTAGTGGTATTGAAAGGCGCAAGCACTGTCATCGGATCGCCAAACATGGAAGTCAGGCAGCTTTCTCAACCGACTTCAAGTCTTGCTCATGGTGGCACTGGAGACGTATTGGCTGGGATGATTACCGGCTTGCTTGCGCAGGGGATTGAACCGTTTGATGCTGCCACCATTGCGGTTTATATTCACAACCTGGCTGCCCATATGGCTGAACAGATAATTGGATGGTCTGGGTCAGTACTCCCACGAGATGTCATCAGACAAACAGGCAGGGCTTTTGCCAGCCTCAGATCAGAAGCCCAAGCAACCTAACACAATTGTTCTGCCTGTCGCCGAAGTTAGCGGGACGATCGTGTCAAGGCGTGAGTCCTCTTATATAAAGCAAGGCCATCCCGCCAAAGTAAGCCAAGATTAAAGCAACTGAATCGATCTCCAAAAACCAGATTTTGCGTTCCAACCGAGCCAATGTGGCAATAAGCGCAAAAACTGCCATTACCAGTCCAATGGACCCGACCAGTAAAAATGAGGAATCAATTACCGCAAAGAAACGTCCATTCAACAAAAATAAATCCGCGACACCAATTGAGAACATGTTGAACATATTGCTGCCGAATAAGTTCCCAATTGCCATATCATCCGCTCCCATGCGGGCAGCTGAAATGGTAGTAACTATTTCCGGCAAAGAAGTAACCAACGCAACCAGTGTGGCACCAATGAAGGTCGCTCCCAATCCAGTGATTTCTGCAATTCGTGTACTGGAGTCAACCATCCAGGGTGTGACAATCACAAGTCCAATGACCGCTAACCCAAACCAAATCAAAGCAGTTTTTAAGGAAGGAACGTCTTGAGGAATTTCTTCTGCTTTCACCGTGGTCGTCAACTGTCGGCTTTGCTTCCTCAGCAGAGACATCGCCATAAAGTAGGCAATAATCATTGCCAAGCCGTCAGCACCGACCACAAAATTACCCAAACGGATCTGGACGTCCAGGTTGGCGACGATGAAAAATATGGCGAGAGAGATCATCATCACGGACAAGCTGCCAGAGAGAGCGTGTTTTTCAGCGTTTTTGCGCGAAATGCGGCGGCGATAGTGCACCAGATCCAGGATCGCTAACAGCATCATGTTCAACATGTTGCTGCCGAACAGATTACCTGCTGCCAGATCCGGAACTCCCGATCTCACAGAGGCAATAGTCGTCAAAAGTTCAGGGAGAGAAGTAGCTGTCGCCAGTAGCAAAGTTCCAGCAAACATGCCACCCAAATTGGTACGCAGACTGATGACATCCCCATATTTAGAAAGTTGCATGGATGCAAAAGCAATCAGCGCGGCAGCCGCCACAAATTCCAGCCAAACCATCTCAGTTTCCCGTCGTAAATGAACCACCCTTGATTATACTAAGTGGCCAGGCAGTAAAAATACCCGTATTCGGGCTATTGAGGTCGCCAACAATCTTCTCTGTGGCTTCCAAACAGCTCGAGATGACGGCTTCATCCCGCACGATTGCCATCAATGTCTGGTGGCTATCTTCATTTCCATAGAATGCAGGCATGTAACGCATGGGGAAAGCCCTGCGTGTGACACGATGAAAGCCTGTGCTCTCCAGGATGGTGACGCCGGTAATGCCAACATTTTCCCATGCGGTAAGAATGTCAATCAATTTATCTGGATCATCCAAAACAAAGAATATCATATGCATAGAAGACTCCTTCATGGAACTCGTTAGTGGTCTGCTTTGAGCTGGACTTTGTGACCCTAATTCTTCAGCTTTTTTTCCAGGCAAGCCTCCTGAAGCTATTTATTAATACTCGGATACCCTCATTTTACATGATTGGACGATTATGGGCAAACCACGATTTACAAACCAGAAGGACAATCGCGCCGTACAAAAAACGCAATTTCTCGTCCTAACACGGGAAGGTCTGGCACCTAACAAAAGTACCAACGGAGTGCCCGAAAAATAGTTGACGAACCAAATTAGGAATAACATGGAATGGTTTAAATTAAAAAGTCTCTTGGCAATGACCTACTCTCCCAGGGGGCTACCCCCCAAGTACCATCAGCGCTGACGAGCTTAACTTCCGGGTTCGAGATGTTACCGGGTGTACCCTCGTCGCTCCAATCACCAAGAGACTAATTTCAAAATTAGTGTGAATAACATTTGTAGGTTGATAAATTTTGACCTTTTGAAAAAACAGCGAGTTCTCCACATCACGTATGAAGCCCTCGATCATTAGTACAGTTTAGCTCAACGCATTGCTGCGCTTACACATACTGCCTATCAAGCAGGTGGTCTACCTGCGATCTTACTACCTTGACGGTAAAAGAGATCTAATCTTAAGGCGAGTTTCCCACTTAGATGCTTTCAGCGGTTATCTCTGCCAGACGTGGCTACCCAGCGATGCCGTTGGCACGACAGCTGGCACACTAGAGGTCTGTCCATTCCGGTCCTCTCGTACTAGGAACAGCTCCTTTCAAATCTCTTACGCCCACAGTGGATAGAGACCGACCTGTCTCACGACGGTCTGAACCCAGCTCGCGTACCGCTTTAACGGGCGAACAGCCCGACCCTTGGGACCGTATTCAGCCCCAGGATGCGATGAGCCGACATCGAGGTGCCGAGCCAGGTCGTCGATATGGACTCTTGGACCTGACTAGCCTGTTATCCCCGGGGTAGCTTTTATCCGATGAGCCACGGCCCTTCCACTCGGAACCGTGGGATCACTAAGCCCGACTTTCGTCTCTGCTCGGCGCGTTGGCCTTGCAGTCAAGCTCCCTTATGCCTTTACACTCTCTGGCTGGTTTCCATTCAGCCTGAGGGAACCTTTGGGCGCCTC